>NZ_JAPCIZ010000034.1:0-46232 GCF_027707725.1 Aeromonas sp. QDB25
TTTAGCGAAAGCTAACCGAATGCGGAGCGGTAGTTCAGTCGGTTAGAATACCGGCCTGTCACGCCGGGGGTCGCGGGTTCGAGTCCCGTCCGCTCCGCCACTAAATTGAAAGGCCTTCCCTATCGGGAAGGCCTTTTTGCTTTCTGGCGTCGGGATAAGAGCTCAGAGCACAAGAAGCAACCACCAGGGCTGTGACTTGCCACTGGCAACTTTGTCCCGGTCTGTTGTTCCTTGTGCTTGAGCCGGACTTTGTCCGTCTCTGCGTCCGTTATGCCACTAACAAGAAGCCCAGTCGACAGACTGGGCTTCTTTTCGTCTCCACGGTCTCCTCTTCGAGAAGCATTGCCTTCTTGAGCCGTGAGCTTGCTAGTAATAGACGCAGAGCCAGACGGTTGTCTCGGTCGGATGGGTCCACTCCACCCTGTGCTGAAGGTGCGCCGGGATGTTGATGTAATCCCCCGGCCCCAGATGGACGCGTTCCTGTACCCCGGTATCCGGTGTGATGAAGACCAGGATGGCCTCTCCCTGCACCAGCAATACCCATTCGTGTTCATCCTGATCGAACCACTCTCCGGTAGGGGTCTGCTGCCCCTGGGAGAGGATGCGCTCGATACGAACATTGTTGGTACTGACCAGATCCGCGAACAATTCACTGGGCAGGGGGGAGGGGATCTGGCCAAGCAGGTTGCCTGTGTGCATGGGCTTCTCTCCGGTAGATGGGAACGTGGCTAGCTAAGAGTGTAGAAGCTTGGGATGGGCCTCTCTCATGGAAAATGAGGCCTCCAACGAGCCTTTTTATGAAAAACTTCGGGGAAATGGGGGCTTATCCGCTGCAATCTCGTCAAATTCTTGCTATTTTGCGCGCCAGCAAGCAAACGATTTCCTTCACACTTTCAGGATGAACTATGGCAACGCAACAAACGACGGCCCGCGCCGGCAATGGCGGGTTTCTGGATTCCTATTTCTCCATCAGCCAGCGTGGCAGCACGGTGCGACAGGAGCTGCTGGCCGGGTTGACCACCTTCCTGGCGATGGTCTACAGCATCATCGTCGTGCCGAACATGCTGGGCGCAGCGGGTTTTGAGCAGGGCCCGGTTTTTGTGGCGACCTGCCTGATCGCCGCCTTCGGTTCCCTGCTGATGGGGCTCTGGGCCAAGCTGCCGATGGCCATCGGCTGTGCCATCTCTCTCACCGCCTTTACCGCCTTCAGCCTGGTGCTGGGGCAGGGGCTGAGCATTTCGGTCGCGCTGGGTGCCATCTTCCTGATGGGGGTGCTGTTCACCCTGATCAGCGTCACCGGCGTGCGCCAGTGGATCCTGGACAACCTTCCCTCCGGCATCGCCCACGGTACCGGCATCGGTATCGGCCTGTTCCTGCTGCTGATCGCCACCAACGGGGTCGGCATGGTGATCAAGAATGAAGGGGCGGGCCTGCCGGTGCAGCTCGGCGAGATCACCGCCTTCCCGGTCATCATGACGGTGCTGGGTCTGGCTGCCATCTTCGGCCTGGAGCGCCGCAAGGTGCCGGGCGGCATCCTGATGGTGATCATCGCCATCTCCATCCTCGGCCTCATCTTCGATCCGAAAGTAACCTGGCAGGGCTTCTTCGCCATGCCGAGCCTGAGTGGCGAGAATGGCTCCCTGGTGGGCAGCATGGATCTGCTGGGCGCCCTCAATCCGGTGGTGATTCCGACCGTGTTGGCGCTGGTGATGACCGCCGTGTTTGACGCCACCGGCACCATCCGTGCCGTGGCCGGTCAGGCTGGCCTCATCAACGAGCGTGGTCACATCATCAGCGGTGGCAAGGCCCTGACTGCGGACTCCGTCAGCAGCATGGTGGCGGGTGTGGTAGGTGGTGCTCCGGCAGCCGTCTACATCGAATCTGCCGCAGGGACCGCTGCCGGCGGCAAGACAGGCCTGACCGCCACCCTGGTCGGCGTGCTCTTCCTGCTGATGATCTTCCTCTCCCCGCTGAGCTATCTGGTACCGGCCTACGCCACCGCACCGGCCCTGATGTATGTGGGCCTGCTGATGCTGGGCAACGTCACCAAGCTGGACTTCAACGACTCGGTCGATGCCCTATCCGGCATGCTGTGCGCCGTCTTCATCGTGCTCACCTGCAACATCGTCACCGGCATCATGCTGGGCTTCGTGGCCCTGGTGGTCGGCCGCCTGTTTGCCGCCGAGTGGAAGAAGCTCAACATCGGCACCGTCATCATCGCCGTGGCCCTGGTGATCTTCTACGCCGGTGGCTGGGCCATCTAATCCTCACGCTATCGAGAAGGGCCCTGCGGGGCCCTTTTTCATGGCTGTGAGGCGGCTAACACTTTCCCGGATCTTCCCCATCCGCTCGTTTCAGATTGAAACGTCAGGCTTTGTTTGCTGTTTCAGATCCGAACCGAAACCCCTGTCATTTTTATCCCCCTATGGCTCGCTAGACTGGCTCCATCAACCATCTGTCCACCCGTGTGGTGGCAAGCCAAGGAGTGAGCCATGAAGAAGCTGATCAACGCTGTCGATGCCGTGGTCCGTGAACAACTGATGGGGATGGCCGCTGCCCACCCCGAGCTCAAGGTGCGAATCGAACCCCACTACATCACCCGCGCCGATTCCCCCGTGACGGGCAAGGTGGCGCTGGTTTCCGGTGGCGGCAGCGGCCACGAGCCCATGCACGGTGGCCTGGTGGGCAAAGGAATGCTGGATGGTGCCTGCCCCGGCGAGATCTTCACGTCCCCGACCCCGGATCAGATGTACGAGTGCGGTCAGGCCGTCGACGGCGGCGCGGGCGTGCTGTTTCTGGTGAAGAACTACACCGGCGACGTGCTCAACTTCGAGACCGCGGTCGAGCTGCTGCACGGTGACGGGGTCAAGGTGGGCTTCGCCCTCATCGATGACGACGTGGCGGTGAAGGACAGCCTCTACACCGCTGGCCGCCGTGGGGTTGCCACGACAGTGCTGTGCGAGAAGCTGGTCGGTGCCGCCGCCGAGGCGGGCTACGATCTGGCGCGCTGCGAGGCGCTGGCCCGCCGGATCAACAACCAAAGCCGCACCATAGGCGTGGCCATGCACGCCTGCACCGTCCCTGCTGCGGGCAAGCCCTCCTTCACCCTGGCGGACAACGAGGTGGAGTTCGGCGTGGGCATTCACGGTGAACCCGGCATTGAGCGCCGTCCCTTCACCGACCTCAACGCCCTGGTGGACGACATGTTCAAGGAGCTGACCGACAACAGCCCCTATGGCCGCACCCTGCGCCACTGGGACAGAGCCACCGGCTGCTGGCAGGAAGAACACACCTTTATCGAACCGCTCAATGGGGGTGACCGGGTCATCGTCCTGGTCAACAGCCTCGGCGGCACCCCCATCTCCGAGCTCTACGGCGTCTATGGTCACCTCGCCACCCTGTGCGAAGAGGCGGGCATTCATCTGGTGCGCAACCTCATCGGCCCCTACTGTACCTCCCTCGACATGACCGGCATCTCCATCACCCTGCTCAAGGTGGATGACGAGCTGATGACCCTGTGGGATGCCCCCGTTCACACCCCCGCCCTGCGGCGCGGCTGCTGAGGAATATTCATGTTAAGCAAGCATCAGATCGTCAACTGGCTGCTCGACTGCGAGCACATCTTCACCGAGCAGCGTGACTACCTCACGGCGCTGGATACCGACATCGGCGACGGCGACCACGGCCTCAACATGCAGCGTGGCTTTACCAAGGTGGCGGAGAAGCTGCCCGCGGTGGCGGACAAAGACATCGGCCAGGTGCTCAAAACCACCGGTATGACATTGCTCTCCTCGGTCGGCGGCGCCAGCGGCCCCCTCTACGGCACCTTCTTCATCCGGGCGGTGGCCAGCAGCGATGCCTGTCAGAGCCTGACCCTCGGCCAGCTCGGCAAGATGCTGAGCGACGGGGTGGAGGGGATCATCTCCCGCGGCCGTGCCGAGCCGGGTGACAAGACCATGTGCGACGCCTGGTGGCCCGCTCTGGCCGCCCTGCAGCAGGCTGAACAACAGGGCCTGCCGCTCCCCGAGGCGCTGGACAAGGCGGTGGCTGCAGCCGCAGCCGGCACCGAGGCCACCATCCAGATGCAGGCCCGCAAGGGGCGCGCCAGCTATCTTGGTGAGCGCAGCATCGGCCATCAGGATGCGGGGGCCACCTCGACCCTGCTGCTGCTGACCGCCCTGCGTGACAGAGCGAGGTTGTGACATGATCGGCATCGTAGTGGTCTCTCACAGCGCCCAGCTTGCGGCCGGTTTGAAAGCCCTGGCCGATCAGCTCGGCAGCCCGGCGAAACTGTTGCTGGCGGCCGGGGTCGATGACCCCGCCCATCCCATCGGCACCGACGCCATCGCCGTGATGAGTGCGATGGAAGAGGCGGATGACGGCAGCGGCGTGCTGGTGCTGATGGACTTGGGCAGCGCCCTCCTGAGTGCGGAGACCGCCCTCGAGCTGCTGCCCCCCGAGCTGAGCGCCCGGGTGCGGCTCAGCCCCGCCCCGCTGGTCGAGGGCACTCTGGCGGCGGTGGTGGCCGCTGGCGCAGGCCTGACGCTGGACGAGGTAGCCGCCGAGGCGCTTGGCGCCCTGGGCCCGAAACAGGGAATGCTGCCTGCCAGTGCGGCGCAGGTCACCACGGAGGCAGCCCCCGTTGCCGACGACGGCTGGCTGCGCTGCGAGGTGGTGGTGGAGAATCCCCACGGCCTGCATGTGCGCCCCGCCGCCCGACTGGTCGCGGCACTCAAGCCCTTTGCCGCCGAACTCAGGCTGCAAAAGGATGACAAAGAGGCCAACCCCCGCAGCCTGACCCGGGTGACCATGCTCAACGTGCGTCAGGGAGACGCGCTCATCCTGTTGGCGCGCGGGGAGGATGCCGGGGCGGCGCTGAGCTGCTTCCAGCAACTGGCGCAGGATCGCTTCGGCGACTGAAACATTTCCCCATCCGGGCCCCGTCACGACGGGGCCCGCTTTTTTTGAGGGGCGTTCTGGTCAGTGGTGGTAGTCGGCGGGATCGATGTCGAGCAGTTTGAGCCGCCGCCAGAGGGTGGTGCGGCTGATCCCGAGCTGGCGCGCCATCTGGCTGACCTGGCCCTTGCTGGCACGGGCGGCCCGCAGGATTGCCTGATGCTCCAGCTCCGCCAGGGTGAGCAGCGGCTGTCCCACCACCTCGTCCGCCAGCAGGCAATGACCCTGGCGGATGGCGGCCGGGAGCGCCCGGGGCGGGATCTGTGCCTCACTGCAATGCAGCAGGGCGTACTCGATGGCGCTGCGCAGCTCCCCCAGGTTGCCGGGCCAGGGGTAGGCCAGCAGGCAGTCGAGGGCGTCAGGGGTGAACTGGCGCCCCGATTCGCCCCCCTGCACCGTAAGGTGCTGGCGGATGAGGCCAGGCAGATCGGCGCTGCGCTCCCGCAGGCTCGGCAGCCAGAGTTCGCACCCTTGCAGCGCATAGAGCAGCTGGCGTCCGAATCCCCCCTCCTGCACCCGCTGCTCCAGCGGGGCGCTGCTGGTCGCGATGATCCTCACCCTGAGGGGGAGGATGCGGGCGGAGTCGAAGCGCTGGATGCGCCCCGTCTTGAGCAGTTGCAGCAGGGCGGCTTGCATGGGGGCGGGCAGGCACTCCACCTGCTCCAGTACCAGGGTGCCACCGTGAGCCAGCTCGAACTTGCCTGCCCGCTCCTGCCCCGCCTCGTCGGACCCCATGAGTTCCAGCGCCATCCGCTCACTCGGCCATGCCTGGCAGTTGAAGATGACCAGGGGGCCGGCGGCTCGCTCGCTGCCAAAGTGGATGGCCTCCGCCAGTTGGGCCTTGCCCACCTCCTCTTCCCCTCGCAGCAGGACGGGGCCCTGTCCCCTGGCCGCCTGGCGGGCGTGGCGCAGCAGTTTGCGCATGGCGCTAGACTCCCCCACCAGGGCGGAGAGCTCGGGCACCGTCTGGCGCAGTTGATGAATGGCGCGCAATCGATCGGTGGGATGGAGCAGGACGATGAAGCTGACCCCGTCCGGCCCCGGGAGGGGCTTGAGGCTCACCAGGGCGTCGATGAAGGCCTCGCCCCGGGTCTCTCGCCGCTCCAGCGTCACCTCCACATGGCTCAGAGGGGTCATCTCCGCGATGGCCAGACGCAGGCGCTGGGGCAACAGCAGATGGTGAGCGAGGGGGTGGCCCAGGCAGACAGCCGGGTCGAGTTGCAGCCGACTGGCCGCCAGGGCGTTGAGGTAGCGCAGCCGCCCCTGGGGATCCCAGGCCAGCACGCCGTCTTCCATGCCATCCAACAGGGCATAGAGCTCGCTCAAGTGGTGCTGGGACTCCTGCATCAGGCGCTCCATCTGCAGCAGATTGGCCAGCTCACGGCCGGCGCTGACGGTGAGCGCGAGATCCCCCGGCGCGGCCTCTTCCACCCGGCAGATCAGGGCCACGATCGCCACCTGGCGACCGGTGCTGTTGTAGACAGGGCTGGCACAGCAGTGCCAGGGGTGGAGACGCTGGTTGAAGTGCTGGGGGCCGCTGACGCAGAGCGGCACCCCCTCCAGGGCCGCCAGGTTGACGGCATTGGTGCCGATGCGTCCCTCGCTGAAAAACGCGCCTGGGCCAAAACCGAGTGCCGCCAGCGCCTGCAGGGTATCGGGGTGGCCGGTCCGGGCCAGCAGGCAACCGCTCTCGTCGGTGAGCAGCAGGGCGCAGGGGCGCCCCTCCATGAACTCGTAGAGATCCTCCAGCGCCATCTCGCCGGTGGTGAGCAGGTCCCGTTTGCGCTGGCGCAGGCTCTCCAGGGTCTGCCCTCTGGCGCAGTGGGGAGGATGCCAGAGGGACGCGCTGGTCTGGTGGACACAGCGCAGCCAGGAGGCCTGCAGGTGCTCGGGCCAGGACGAGAGGGGCTGGGGGACGGATGGCATGGTCACGGCGATATCCGGCAAAAGGGAAGAGGCCATTTAATCACCCTTGCCGCCCCGATTCAGTGACCGCTCTCAGAGTGTCGCGTCCTTGCCCCGGGTGGCAGCCTCTGCAGCAAACTGCTGCTGGAGCCATTGGCTCACCGCCCGGCACTGGGGACTGCCTTCGCTCTCCTGATGGATCAGCATGTTCCAGTTCGGCCCGGCCACCCGGTGGGACGAGAGGGGCAGCAGCCACCCCTGTCGGCGTGCGTCGCGAGAGAGCAGCTCGCTCGCCAGTGCCACCCCGAGCCCGGCGCTGGCCGCATCCTGCAACAAGCCGGGATCGGAGAAGTTGAGCCCCTGGGTCTGCAGGTGCAGATCGTCGCCGCCCTTGAGGGTCCAGTGGTGCCAGTCCATCTCCCGCTCCCCGTGCAGGGTGGTGCGCTCCTGCGCGGGCTGTGCCAGCACGGCCGGGCTCGCCACCGGCAGCAGCCGATCCGCCAGCAGCGGCTGATGGCGGCATTCCGCCTGGGGAGCCAGCCCCCAGCGCAGCGAAATGTCGATGGTCTGCTCGGCCATGTTCGGCGTGTCGTCGCTGGTGAACAGCCAGAGATCGATGCCCGGATGCTGGCGGTGAAGGTCGGCCAGCCGGGGCAGCAGCCAGAGGCGGGCGATGGTGGTGCTGGTGTTGAGCACAAGCTGGTTCGGCTTGCGGTACTGCTCGAGGCGCTGTATTCCCACCGCCAGTTGCAGCAGCACCTGCTGGGTCGTCTCCAGCAGATCCTGGCCCGCGTCGGTCAGGGCGACGGAACGTCCCTGGCGGTGAAACAGAGGCTGGCCAAGCAGCTCCTCCAGCGAGCGGATCTGCTGACTGATGGCAGACTGGGTGAGGTGCAGCTCCTGGGCCGCCTGATGAAAGCTGCCGAGCCTGGCCGCCGCCTCGAAGCCGCGCAGCACGTTGAGAGGGGGCCAGTGTTTGAACATCATTGATTAGCTCCACTTATCACTTTTATCGAAAATCGATCGTTTGTTACCCATCAACGGGGAGAATAGTCTATTTCCATCGTCAACAACCTTAATAGTACCTAATCAGAGAGGCTGAGATGCGCGAGCAGGGAATGAGGGCTGCGGGCTGGTTCATGCCAGCGGAGTGGTGCCGGCACGCGGCGACCTGGATGGTCTGGCCGCACAACAAGGCGCTGTGGGAAAACGGCTGGGGCGTAACCCTGCCCCAGGTCCAGCAGGACTTCGCCCGGGTGGTCAATGCCATCGCCCGCTTCGAACCGGTGAACCTGGTGGTGGATCCCGTCGCACAGACGGAGGCTCGCGCCCTGTGCGGCGACGGGGTGCGCTTCATTCCCCTGCCGGTGGATGACAGCTGGTGCCGTGACTCCGGCC
The DNA here is from genome assembly GCF_027707725.1 of Aeromonas sp. QDB25. NCBI lineage: Bacteria > Pseudomonadati > Pseudomonadota > Gammaproteobacteria > Aeromonadales > Aeromonadaceae > Aeromonas > Aeromonas sp. QDB25. The sequence goes on from NZ_JAPCIZ010000034.1 coordinate 8,260, forward strand.
CCACCTTCATCTGCCATCCCGAGCTTGGCACCGCCGGGATCAGCTGGCGTTTCAACGCCTGGGGCGGCAAGTCGGCCCACGGTCTGGATGAGGGGCTGGCGCGACGCGTTCTCAACAGCCTGGAGCTGGAGTGCATCGGCAGCTTCCTCGCCAACGAAGGGGGCGCCATCCATGTGGATGGGGAGGGCACCCTGATCACCACGGAGTCGGTGCTGCTCAACAGCAACCGCAACCCCGGCATGACCAAAGTGGAGATCGAACGGATCTTCAGCCGCCTGCTCGGCATCGAGAAGACTATCTGGCTGCCGGGGGATCCGGACCACGTCACCGGCGACATGACGGACGGTCATGTGGACGGGGTCTGCGCCTTCAGCCGCCCCGGCCACCTGCTGGTGGACGCCACCCTGGACGGGCACTCCACCTATGGCCGCGTGGTGCGGGAGAACCGCCGAGCCCTGGCCCTGGCCACCGATGCGAGAGGTCGCTCCTTCGAGTGCCTCGAGCTGTTCGAGGCGAGCGAGGCGGTGGACGCCGAGGCGGAAGTGTTCTGCGCCTCCTACACCAACTTCTACATCGCCAACGGCGCCATCATCATGCCCGCCTACGGCGTAGGCGCGGACGAGGCGGCTGGGGAAGTGCTGAGGCGCGCCTTCCCGAACAGGCAGCTGGTGCCGGTGCGCATCAACCAGTTGGCCCACGGCGGGGGCGGCATTCACTGCATCACCCAGCAGCAGCCGGCCTGGCCGGTGCAGGGGTAAGCGTTTGGAGCGGCCTCGTCAGGCGTCTGCGAGGCCTCATGACGGGATCAGGGAGGAGAGATTCATGAACAAGGTCGTCGCAACCATGCAGTTTGCCTGTCAGCGGGAACGCGTGTCAGGGAGGGTATCCGGATGAGCAAGATCGTTGTCGCCACCACACAATTCGCTTGCAGCTGGGAGCTGGAGCGCAATCTGGACACAGCGGAGAGCCTGGTACGGGAAGCCGCCGCCAGGGGGGCCAACCTGGTGCTGTTGCAGGAGCTCTTCGCCACCCCCTATTTCTGTATCGAGCAATACCACGGCCATCTGGCGCTGGCGGAGTCGTTCGAGCAGAGCCGGGTGCTGCGCCGCTTCTCGGCCCTGGCGCGGGAGCTGGGGGTGGTGTTGCCCATCAGCTGGTTCGAGCGCGCGGGCAACGCCTGCTTCAACTCCCTGGCGATGGCGGATGCGGATGGTCGCCTGCTCGGGGTCTATCGCAAGACCCATATCCCGAACGCCATCGGCTATCAGGAGAAGGAGTACTTCAGCCCGGGGGACACGGGGTTTCGGGTCTGGGACACGGCCGCTGGCCGCATCGGGGTCGGCATCTGCTGGGATCAGTGGTTCCCGGAGGCGGCCCGCGCCATGGCGCTGCAAGGGGCCGAACTGCTGCTCTATCCCACCGCCATCGGCTCGGAGCCGGGGGCAGAGGGGCTCGATTCCCGGGATCACTGGCAGCTGACCCAGCGCGGCCACGCCGCCGCCAACATCATGCCGGTGATCGCCGCCAACCGCATCGGACGCGAGGTGGCGACCCGGGATCCCGCGTTGCAGATGCGCTTCTATGGCTCCTCCTTCATCACGGATCACAAGGGGGCCCTGCTGGCCGAGGCGGACAGGGATACCCCGGGCGTGCTGGTGCGGGAGCTGGATCTCGCCGCCATGGCCGAGGAGCGGCTGACCTGGGGCATCTACCGGGATCGTCGCCCCGAGATGTATGGCGCCTTGCTGAGCCTGGATGGGCAGGGCCATCGGGGAGGGCGTCCATCATGAGCGCCTTGACCAAGATAGCCACGGCACTGGCCCTGCTGCTGGGTCTGGGGGCCCAGGCCGCAGAAGGGGAGGCGCAGGAGGAGAAGGTGCTGCGCCTCTACAACTGGTCCGATTATTTCGCCCCCGATACCCTGAGCGAATTCACCAGGGAGACCGGGATCCGGGTCATCTACGACGTGATGGACAGCAGCGAGACCCTGGAGGCCAAGCTGATGGCGGGTCGCAGCGGGTATGACCTCATCTTCCCGGGGGACACGGTGGCGGAGCGGCTGATGCGGGCGGGCAGCCTGCAGTCGCTCGACAAGGGCAAGCTGCAACACCTGGGGGACATAGACCCCGGCCTGGCGCGGTTGCAGCAGGCCTACCCCCATGCGAAGGAGGCCGTGGTGCCCTACACCTGGGGCACCATAGGGCTCACCTACAACGCGGACGCTATCAAGCAGCGGATGCCGGATGCCCCGGTCAGCAGCCTGGACATGCTGTTCAAGCCCGAGCTGGCGGCGAAATTTGCAGATTGCGGCATCTCGGTCATCGACTCCCCGGACGAGGTGCTGGCGGTGGTGCTGCACTATCTTGGGCGGGATCCCCGCAGCGGCAAGGCGGACGATCTGGAGGCGGCCCTGGCCCTGCTCAAGGGGATCAAGCCCTATATCCGCAAGTTCCAGTCCCAGCCGGTAACCCAGCTGGTGAACGGGGATCTCTGCCTCTCCCTGGGCTACAGCGGCGACATGACCCAGGCCAGGCGCGCCGCCGCCGAGGCGGGCAAGCGGGTCGACTTCGAATACCGATTGCCGAAGGAGGGGAGCACCATCTGGATGGACACCATGGCGATCCCGGCGGATGCCCCCCATCCTGACTATGCCTACGCCTTTATCAACTTCGTGATGCACCCGGCCAACATGGCAGCCATCACCAACAGCACCGGTTATCCGACTGCCAGTGCCAAGGCCAGACCCATGGTGGATGCCACCATGACGGCCAACCCGGATATCTACCTGGACGAGGCCAGCTACCAGCGGCTCATTCCGGGTCAGGATATAGCACAATCCCAGATGCGTGCCCGCATGCGAGCCTGGACTCGCTTCAAGAGCAGCCTCTGAACCCAGGAGTAGAACGATGTTTTCCCGACGCCACGTATTGAAACAGCTGGTTGCCCTTGGCGCCATTGCCGGGTTTGGCAGCCTGCCCGGTGCCCGCGCGGCCTTCGCCGCCGGCGAACCCGGCGCCGCCGCTCGCTACCACATGCCGGAGGAGTCCTCCCCCCAGGCCCTGGTGTGGGTGGCCTTCGGGGCCACCAGCGAGATCTGGGGTCGCCACTACAAGGAGGTGCAGGCCACCATAGGGCGGCTGGTGCAGGCCATGGTGCCCTACACCCGGGTCAACGTGCTCTGCCACGAGGATGACGAGGCGCTGGCGCGCCAGTTGTGCGGCGAGCGCAACACCCACTTCGTCCACGCCGAGATGGATGACATCTGGCTGCGGGATACCGGCGGCGTCTTCGTGCAGGACGAGCAGGGAGGGCTCGGGCTGGTGGACTTCAACTTCAACGGCTGGGGTGACAAGCAGGAGCACAGCCATGACGCCAGGGTCGCCGCCCTGGTGGGCCGGCAGACCGATGCCTATTACCTGCAGAGCGAGCTCATCGGTGAGGGGGGCGGCATCGAGGTGGATGGCAACGGCACCGCCATCATGACCGAGAGCAGCTGGATCAACAGCAACCGCAACCCCGGCCTCACCAAGGCGCAGGTGGAGGCGGAGCTCAAGGCCAACCTGGGACTGCGCAAGATCATCTGGCTGCCGGGGATCAAGGGCCGCGACATCACGGATGCCCACGTGGACTTCTACGCCCGCTTCGTGCGCCCCGGGGGGGTGGTGATCAACATGGACAACGATCCCGACTCCTACGACTACAAGGTGACCCGCCAGCACCTCGCCATCCTGCAGCAGGCGACGGACGCCGACGGCAACAAGCTGGAGCTGCATCAGCTGCCGCCGCCCCTGGGCGGGCGGGACAACAAGTTCAGCCGCAGCCCGGACTTTGCCGCCGGTTACATCAACTACCTGCCCATCAACGGCGCCGTCATCGCTCCCCAGTTCGGGGATGCCAGGGCCGACCGCCATTGCCGGGATCTGCTGGCCAGCCTCTATCCGGGGCGCAAGATAGTGCAGATAGACATAGACCCGGTGGCGGCCGGGGGCGGCGGCATCCACTGCATCACCCTCCATCAACCTGCCTGAACTTACGCGCAGGCCGCCTCTGACGGTGTGACGCAGGACAAGGGGCGCCTCGGCGCCCCTTGTCCTTGCTGGCGTTCCATGGTGCCTCGCTCAGATCCCCGTCATGCCGATCTCGTCGAGCTGGACGTGAGCGGGTTGGCGAAGGGTATAGAGCACGGCCTCGGCCAGATCCTCCACCTGGAGCCAGCCGGGCTTGCGATCGCCCGGACAGGCCGGGGGCGGCACCTGCACCAGTCCGGGACAGAGGGTGTGGACCCGGACGCCCTGGTGTTGCACCTCTTCCCGCAGTGCCCGGGCGAACCCCAGCACCGCAAACTTGGCAGCGCAGTAGACGCTGGCCCTGGCATAGCCGTGCCTGGCGGCCTGGGAGGCGATGTTGATGACGGTGCCGTGGCGGTTTGCCAGCATGTCCGGCAGGCAGGCCCGGGTCAGCAGGAAGGTGCCCTTGGCACAGGTATCCATCACCCTGTCCCACTCCGATTCCGGCAGGTCCTGCACCAGGTGGTCGCTGCCGACCCCGCTGTTGTTGATGAGCAGATCGACGGGGCCGAGCCGCTCCCGGATCCGGGCATGGCCGTCCCGCACCTGATCGCCGTCGCACACATCCAGTGCCATGACTCGCACCCCGTATCGCGCCTCCAGTCTGGCCGCTTCCTGCTCCAGCAGCCCCAGGCGGCGGGAAGCCAGGATCAGCTCCACCCCCTGGCTGGCCAGGGCCTCGGCGATGGCCAGTCCGATGCCGCTGGCGCCGCCGCTGATGAGGGCCCGTGTTGCTCTCAGTTCGTTCATCTTGTGTTCTCCTCCAATGGTGCAGGCATTGTGGCGGGCGCCTTCGGCAGGGAACAGGGGAGGGGAAGGAGTGATTCGAACCCTGGTTCGTGTTTTGGCGTTCCGGTTCGAACTTTGGTTCTAAACGCCGCGACCAGCCGTCGGTTCGATTAGCCGTAAGGGGTAATCAGACGTTCGCGTAAATCAATTCTCCCGCTATAACAGCCATCCATATTTCCCTGCAGACAGATGCCGCTGATTCATGGACACACCGGACAGCGGCATCTCGATCGTCCGATTACACTTCGCTCATCGAACCTGCATGGGACGGTAATAAACAAAAGAGCCGCCCTGGGGCGGCTCTTTGCATCGGGGATGAATGAATCGTCACGGCGCCTTGGGCGGCTCCACCAGAGCGCTCGCCGGTTGGTCATCTTCCTTGATCCAGGCATCCAGCAGGGTGTAGCCCACCGCCAGCACCACGGGGCCGATGAAGAGACCGATGATCCCCATGGCCAGCAAGCCGCCGATGACCCCCACCAGAATGAGGATCAGCGGCAGGTCGGCCCCGCGCTTGATGAGGAAGGGGCGCAGGAAGTTGTCCATGGTGCCCGCCAGCAGGGACCAGACCAGCAGGAAGGTGCCCCAGGTGGTGTCCCCGCTCCAGTAGAGGTAGCCGACGCTGGCCAGCAGCACCGGGAAGGGGCCTATCTGGGCGACGATCAGCAGGAACATCAGCACCACCAGCACCATGACATAGGGAATGCCGGCGATGAGCAGGCCCAGGCCCGCCACCGAGGATTGCACCAGGGCGGTCACCACCACCCCCATGGCGACGGCGCGGATGGCCTGGGAGGCGAGCACCACCGCATTGTCACCGCGCTGGCCCGCCAGACGGTGGGCGAAGCGGCGAATGCCTTCTGCCGCCTTCTCTCCCGAGTGGTAGAGCAGGCCGCAGATGGCCACGGTCAGCAGGAAGTGGACGAACAGCAGGCCGAGGTTGCCCGCCTGGGCCGCCAGCCAGCGGGCGGTCTGGCCGAAGTAGGGGGCCAGCTTGGTGAACAGCACCTGGCCGCCGCTCGCGAGGATCTGCTGCCAGAACTCATAGAGCTTGTCGCCCACCAGGGGCACTTGCTGCAACCAGAGCAGCTCGGGGGGCGGGGATTGGCTGAGCTCGGTGCCCAGCTCGATGAGCATGGGGGCCTTCTCCGCCACGTTGGCCAGCGTCATGAAGAGGGGAATGACGAAGATGAGCAGCAAGATGCTGGTCATCAGCAAGGCCGCCAGGGTGCGCTTGCCCCACAGCAGGCGCTGGGCCATCTGCATCAGGGGCCAGGTGGCGATGGTGATCATGGTCGACCACACCAGGGCGGGCAGGAAGGGGCGCAAGACCATGAAGCACGAGATGATGAGCAGGCTGAGGAACAGCAAGCCCAGGGTGATCTTGGCCAAATCCACTTTTTTCATATTCATGGCATTCCCTTAACGAGGGGTTGAGCGCCCGGTTCGGGCACCGTGACGGATAGCGGACAACGACCACCAGAGCCCGGCGCTGAGCCAGAACCCCAGGCAGCCAAAGAGCCACCCTTGTCCCGCGAGGATCAGCAGAGAGCTGCTGGTGAGCGCGGGCACCAGGAACAGGAGCCCTGCCACGACCAGTCCCCCTGCCAGGGTCAGCAGCGCGGCGGGCAGGGCGGGGGGGGGGCTCCGTTCGAGTGATAGCAGATTACCCGATACCAGCCCCAGGGTGAACATGGCAAGCCCGGCCAGGGCGGTGGACTGGGTGAGCCAGGCCGAGAGGGCGCTGGCGATGAGCAGCCCGGCCCAGGGGAGCGGGCGCGCCGCCAGCTTCGCCAGCGGGGCGCGCAGTGCCAGCAGCAGGGCCCCCAGAGCAAGGCCGGCCACCACATCCGAGAGGAAGTGGACCCCCAGCCAGACCCGGGCCAGCCCGGCCACGCCGGCCAGCAACAGGGCCAGCAGGGCCCCCTGCCATGCCCGCAGCGCCGGCAGCCAGCCAAGCAGCAGGCCCCAGTAGAGCAGGGTCGAGGCGGCGTGGCCGCTCGGCATGCCGAAGCCCTGGGCACTCTGGCGGGCCAGCTCGGGTTGCAGGTGGAAGGGCCTGGGCCAGCCGATGCCCGCCTTGAGCAGGTTCACCACCAGGGTGAGCAGCACCATGGCAAACAGCAGGTGGCGCAGCCTGGACCAGCCGAGCAGGGGCAGCAGCAAGGGCAGCAGCGCCAGCTGGAAGGGGGCCGAGCCCAGCAGATTGCCCGCCCTGGGCCAGAGCGCATCCGGCCCTAGCCACCGTTGCAGGCGCTGGTTCAGTGGCAACTCGGCGCGGTGCAGCGCACTGGCCGCGTCGCTGAAATCCGTCACCCACAGCACCTGGCTCTCGGGCACCTCGGCCAGCCTCGGGGCTATCCAGTCGAGCTGCGCCGGGAAGCGACGCTGGTCAGGGGGCAGGTCGGCGGCCGCGATCAGCCTGGCGTTCAGGATCTCGCCACCGAGATCCGGGGCCTGGAGCAAGGAGACAAACCCCGTCCCCCGTTGGACCCGCAGGGGCTCCAGGGTCTGGCAGGCGAACACCCTGGCCCGTTGCCAGCGCCCCAGCTCGCCGGTGACGCGACCCTGGAGGCCGGTCTCCTCGAACAGCTCGCGCAGGGCCGCCTGCTCCGGGGTCTCTCCCCTGTCGATGTAGCCGCCGCTCAGGCTGTAGCGCGAGGAGAGCCTGTCCTGCACCAGCAGGATCCCTTGCTGGTGGCGGATCACGCAGGCGGCCGCAGAGGGAGGGGATTCGGCGCGGGAGGCGGGCAGGGCACCGCCCAGCAACAGCAGCAGGCAGAAGACGACTCGAAACATGATGACACCCAGGGGCAAGGAGTGGGGACAAGGGTCACAGAAATCAGACGGCCGGGCAATGGCTTGCAGGGGGCACCGACCCTGTGGGGGACGCAAGGATTGCCGTCTGCGCGGGCAGTCCCTAGTATTGGCGGCTATTGTTCTTCTCATTCACTACATTGTGGGGCTCTTCATGCGACAGTTCGGTTTCTTTCTGGGGATTGCCATCGGCGTCATCCTGATACTGTTTGGCAGTATCGTCATCTTCCAGGCCCTGCCTGCGGCGCTGGACGTGCTGGAGATGCCGAGCCGGATCCCCTTCGTGCGCGAGGTGTACACCTGGCTGATGAGCAGCGCCAACGGGCTCACCGCCCAGCTGGAGCAGAACTTCCTGGAGGCATTCCAGACGGTGCTCAAGTTGATCCTGCTCATCACCTTCATGTGGGTCTGCGTCAAGCTGGTCAACATGGGGGTGCTGATCATCCGGGCCGGCGTCGACCTTATCCGCACCGCCATCGAGCACAGCGAAGAGAAGGGTGCCAAGCCTACCGAGCAGGACCGCCATTTCTGATCTTCCCCTGCCACGGGTCAGATAAACAACAGGCCATCATGTGATGGCCTGTTTTTATGGTGGCATGACGCTTAACAAAGTCAGTTAAGCAGTTTTTCCAGCTCCGCTTCGGCATCCGCCCTGGCCTGATCGCTCAGGGTGCCGGAAGTCGCTTCCCGCTTCTCGCCCTGTTGCTGTACCGCCTTTTCGGCTTGCTGCTGTGCACTGGTCACGGTACTGATGGTTTCGGCGCTGCTGGCGGCCTGCTTGGCGCTGTCGCTCACCGCCTTGGCGGCTTGCTGCTGCGTACTGGTCGCGGCACTGATGGTGGCTGCGCTGCTGGCGGCCTGCTTGGCGCTGTCGCTCACCGCCTTGGTCGCTTGCTGCTGCGCCGTGGTTGTGGCACTGCTGGCAGCTTGCTTGGCGCTGTCACTCACCGCCTTGGCGGCTTGTTGCTGCGCCGTGGTTGCGGCACTGATGGTGGCTGCGCTGCTGGCGGCCTGCTTGGCGCTGTCGCTCACTGCTTTGGCGGCTTGCTGCTGCGCCGTGGTTGCGGCACTGATGGTCGCTGCGCTGCTGACGGCCTGCTTGGCGTTGTCGCTCACCGCCTTGGTCGCTTGCTGCTGCGCCGTGGTGGCGGCACTGATGGTGGCGGCGCTGCTGGCGGCCTGTTTGGCGCTGTCACTCACCGCCTTTTCGGCTTGTTGCTGCACTGTGGTGGCGGCTTGCTTGGCGCTGTCGCTTACCGCCTTGGTCGCTTGTTGCTGCGCCGTGGTTGCGGCACTGCCGATCACCTGTCTGGTGGAGTCGGACAGGGCCTTGCTGGCGCTCTGTTGCAGGCCCCCCATCATGGTGCCCAGCAGAGAACTGCCCGCGCCCGTGAGCCCCTGACCGGCACCGGTCAGGGCCGTGGCGGCCGGGGTGGCCTGGGACTGCCAGCCCTGCATGGCGCTGGGCCAGGTCGGGGTGGCGGCCGTCAGGTTTTCCCCGAAGACCTGGGTCGCCCCGTCACCTTTTTGCACCATGACGGCGAGCTGGTTGGTGTCGGCGTTCCAGACCATGCCGGCCTGCTTGGCCACGTCCGGCACGGGGGCGTAGCGGGAGACCACGTAAAAGAGCGGTCCCTCCTGTTGCAGCTCGTCGGCGGTCTTGAGCAGCTGCATGGTGCTCTCGTAGTTGGGCCCCAGCATGGCGGTCATTCTGTCCTTGATCAGCGGTTGCTCGAACAGGTTGGCCTCGTTCGGATCGAAACCGACCAGCGGCTTGAGCAGGGCCCACATCAGCTGGCTGGTGGGGCTCATCATCAGCAGGGGGGCGACACAGGCGGACAACATCAGGCTCAGGCAGGCAGCCTTGAGCAACGGCATGATACGCATTGACAACATATCCAGTTAATTATCTGATTATTAAGGGTTATTCATTACCGCATCCCGGCGATGCCGGTGGGGGCCCACGGCAGAACCCTGACAGGCCTTGGCGGGCGCAGGCAGGCTATCATATTGCTTCCGGAATGCCAGATGAGCCGACATTTATTGGTCAAGTCGAGGGCTCTGCTGGTCGCTTTACACTTTCACTCCCCCGTGACAGGAATTCCCATGATCCGTTGTGCAGGTTGTCTGCTGGCCCTTGGCTGGCTCTTCCCCGCGTTGGCCGCCCCGGCGTCCAACACCCTCAGCCACTCGGTGGGCACCGAGCTGGTGCTGCCCCTTGGTTCGCTGCCCGAGCGGGTGTGCTGGTATCAGGATCAGAAATACTCCCAGGGGGCCCGTATCCAGCAGGGGGAGCTCTGGCTGGAGTGCGCGCCGCAACAGGCGATGGAGACCAATGGCCCCCTGATCTGGCGAGAGGTGACGACGCCGTCACAGAGTGGTGAACCGGAGGGCAACCAGCGGACGATCCGGGTGGGCCAGTGAGCCTTTTCTTGATCCAGCTACAGACACGGGCGTGATCTCTATCGCATAATGCGGCTCTTTCTTCTCTTGACTGGGATCTAAGCAATGGCTCGTCGCTCTTCCAATGCACAACGTCGTCGCAGTAGCTGGTGGTACAAACGCTTGTTGGCAAGGGAGCGGGAAGAGCGCGAAGCGCGTTCCGTCCGGGATTGATACTGCATTGAACAACGGAGCCTCGGGCTCCGTTTTTATTGGTGACTAAACGTGCATTACCGCAGGCAGGTTTATTACCAGAGGTGGACAATGGTGCAGCTCTGCCAGTGCACAACGTCGTTGCCGTCGTACCAACCCTTGTTGGCAAAGGAGCGGGAAGAGCGCGAGGGCGCTGCGTCCGGGATGGATACGGCATTGAAAAACGGAGCCTCGGGCTCCGTTTTTATTGGTGACTAAAAGAGCATTATCGCAGGCAGGTTTATTACCACAGGTGGATAATGGTGCCGCGCTGCCAGTGCACAACGTCGTTGCCGTCGTGAGCTGGCGGTACCAACCCTTGTTGGCAAGGGAGGGAAGCGCGCGAGGGCGCTGCGTCCGGGATGGATACGGCATGGAAGAGCGGAGCCTCGGGCTCCGTTTTTATTGGTGACTAAAAGTGCATTACCACAGACAGGTTTATTACCACAGGTGGATAATGGTGCCGCTCTGCCAGTGCACAACGTCGTTGCCGCCGTGAGCTGGCGGTACAAACCCTTGTTGGCAAGAGAGGGAAGCGCGAGGGCGCTGCTTCCGGGATGGATACGGCATTGAAATCGGAGCCTCGGGCTGCGTTTTTCATTCATCAAAGACCGTCATGCGAGAACGGGGGCCATCAGGCCCCCGTTTTGCTTTGGCAGAGATTGGCTGCCTGCGACTCAGCGCTGCAGGGCGGCCAGGGCCAGCTCGACCCGTTTGGCGTACTCGGGGTCGGCCTGCTCGAAGTGCCTGAGCTGGGCCGCGACGATGGCGTCATCCTCCACATTGATGAGGGAGCGGGCCAGGTTGGCGGCGAGGCGGGCGCGCTGTCCCTCGTCCATCAGGCGGAAGAGATCCCCCGGCTGGCTGTAGTAGTCGCTGTCGTAGTCACGAAAATCGTAGTGCAGGGCAGCCCCTTCCAGACTCAGGGCCGGTTCGTGCTGCTCGCTCGGCTGCTGGGTGCCGAAGCGGTTCGGTTGGTAGTTGGGGCTGGCGCCACCGTTGCTGTCGGCCCGCATGGCGCCGTCGCGGTGGGCACCGTGGTGGAACGGGCAGCGCGGGGCGTTGACCGGCAGCAGGCCGTGGTTGACGCCGAGGCGATAGCGCTGGGTGTCACCGTAGGAGAAGAGCCGACCCTGCAACATGCGATCCGGCGAGAAGCCGATGCCGGGCACCACGTTGGCCGGGGTGAAGGCGGCCTGCTCCACGTGGGCGAAGTAGTTGTCCGGGTTCTGGTTGAGCTCCAGCACGCCCACCGGGATGAGCGGGTAGTCCTTGTGGGGCCACACCTTGGTGAGGTCGAACGGGTGGATCTTGTAGGTCTGGGCCTCGGCCTCTGGCATCACCTGCACATAGACCTTCCAGCGCGGGAAGTCGCCCCGCTCGATGGCGTTGAACAGATCGGCCTGGCTGGTCTCTCTGTCCTGACCGACGGCGGTGGCCGCCTCTTCATCGGTGTAGAAGCGGTGGCCCTGCTCGGTCTTGAAGTGGAACTTGACCCAGAAGCGCTCGTTGGCGTCGTTGATGAAGCTGAAGGTGTGGCTGCCGTAGCCGTTCATCTCCCGCAGGCTCCTGGGGATGCCGCGATCGCTGAACAGTATGGTGACCTGATGCAGGGATTCCGGATGGCGGGACCAGAAGTCCCAGGCGGCGGTGGCGCTGCGCAGGTTGGTGCGCGGATCCCGCTTCTGGGTGTGGATGAAGTCGGGGAATTTCAGGGGATCGCGAATGAAGAACACCGGGGTGTTGTTGCCCACCAGATCCCAGTTGCCCTGCTCGGTGTAGAACTTGAGGGCGAAGCCGCGCACGTCACGCTCGGCATCGGCGGCCCCCTTCTCTCCGGCCACGGTGGAGAAGCGCAGGAACACCGGGGTCTGCTTGCCGACGGCGTTGAACAGGTCGGCCTTGCTGAAGGCGCTGATGTCGTGGGTCACGGTGAAGGTGCCGTAGGCGCCCGAGCCCTTGGCGTGCACCACCCGCTCGGGAATGCGCTCGCGGTCGAAGTGGGCGAGTTTCTCCATCAACCAGATGTCTTGCATCAGGACGGGGCCGCGGGGGCCGGCGGTGAGGCTGTTGTTGTTGTCGACGACGGGGGCGCCGTTGGCGCTGCGCAGGGTCTTGTCGGTCATGGCGGGTCTCCTTGTGATGAGTCGCCAGACTAGGGTAAGTGGGGGAGCGGCTCCAATGGAGTGTGCCTAACCCTTTGATTGGTTTCGCTGATGGGGGTGGAAACAGACGCCAGCCTTGCGGCAAGATGGGATTCAGCCAATCAGGAGGTCTCATGTCCATCACCATTCGCCGCGCCGGGCCGGAAGATGCCGCCGCCCTGCGGGATCTTCATGCCATGCCCCATGCCCAGGCGGGCACCCTGCAACTTCCCTTCCCCTCCCTGCAGCAGTGGGAGCAGAAGCTGACCCCGCGGGATGGCATCTACAGCCTGCTGGCGGAGTGGGAGGGGGAGGTGGCGGGCGCGCTGGTCCTGATGGTGGAGCCGGCCCCCCGTCGCCGCCACGTGGCGAGCATCGGCATGGCGGTACACGATGACTGGGCCGGGCGCGGGGTGGGCACCGCCCTGATGCAGGCTGCGCTGGATCTGGCGGACAACTGGCTCGGCTTGACGCGGGTGGAGCTGACGGTCTGGGCCGACAATCAGGCGGCCCTGGCCCTCTATCGCAAGGCGGGCTTCGTGGAGGAGGGCGTAGCCCGGGATTACGGCCTGCGTCATGGGGTGCTGGTGGATGCCCTCTACATGGCCAGGGTGCGCCGATGATCGACTATCGCGAGCGCCTGACGCCGGTGCTGCGGGCACTGGAGCAGGATCCGGATCTCTCCATCGAGGCGCTGGCGAGTCGCGCCTGCCTCTCCCTCTACCATTTCCACCGGGTGTTCACCGCCGTGGTGGGGGAGGCCCCCGGCGAGATGTGCCGCCGCCTGCGGATGCAGCGGGCGGCCTGGCAGCTCTGCTACACCGATGCCAGCGTCACCGCCATCGCTCTGGGGGCGGGGCTTGGCAGCTCCCAGGCTTTCGCCAAGGCGTTTCGTCGTCACTATGGCTGCACCCCAGGGGCGTTTCGCCGCGACAAGGGCAAGAACGGACACCTGGATCGCAAGGAAGGACACGCATGGCAAGGGGCACTCCCTTATGCTGAAGGCCACTCATCAGCAAGGAGCAACACCATGAACACCGTCGAGATGGACGCCCGCACCCTGGCCTATATCCGCGTGACCGGCCCCTATGGCGAAGGGTATGACGCCGTCTGCCATCGCCTTCACCAGTGGGCCGCGCCCCGTGGCCTGGAAGGGGGAGAGTGGATCTTCATCTACCACGACAACCCCGAGGTGACGCCGCCGGCCCAGTGCCGCACCGACATCGGCATCAGCGTGCCGGTGGGCACCCTGGGGACGGGGGAGGTGGAAATTCAGCTCATCCCCGCCGGGCGCTACGCCCAGTCCCGCTATCTCATCACGGATCGCAGCCAGTACGGGGAGCGCTGGCAGGAGCACATCGGCGATATCGTCGCGGCCGGCCTCGCCTTTGGGGACGGCCCCTGTTTCGAGCTCTATCACAGCGTGAGCAATGACCCCCTGCGCGATGACGTGAGCTTCTGCTCCAGCGTGCGCTAGGCAGGCGGCAATTAAACGAGGCGCCCAAGGGCGCCTCGTTTAATTTGGGGTCAATGACCACCGCAGATATCAGGGCTGGCTGGGCACCTTGTTGCGGCGGGACTTCCACCACCAGCGCAGGCGGATCTGGGAGATGAGCATCCCCGCCAGCATCAGGGCGCAGCCGACCACGGCCCGTTCGTCCAGATGTTCCCCCAGCAGCAGGACACCGCCGATGGCGGCGAACACCGTCTCCAGGCTGAGGATGATGGCGGCGTGGGCCGGATGGGCACCGCGCTGCCCCACCACCTGCAGGGTATAGCCGATGCCGACCGAGACCAGACCGGCGTAGAGCAGCGCCTGCCAGCCCGCGACGGCACCACTCGCCGTCGGGGTCTCGATGACGAAGGCCGTGGCCAGGCTGAGCAGGCCGCACACCACGAACTGCACCCCGGCAAGACGAATGGGGGCGACCCGGTTCGAGTAGTGATCCAGCACCAGCAGATGCACGGCCCAGAACAGGGCCCCGATCACTTGCAGCAGATCGCCGTAGCCGATGGTGAACTCCTCGGTGACGCTGAGGTAGTAGAGCCCGGCCATGGCGATGAGGGCGCCTACCCAGGTGTTGGCCCCGGTCTTGTGGCGCAGGGCCAGGCCGATGACGGGGACCAGGATGATGTAGAGGCCGGTGATGAAGCCCGCCTTGGCGGCCGTGGTGTAGAGCAGCCCCACCTGTTGCAGGGAGGCGGCGGAGAAGAGCACGGTGCCGGCGATGAGGCCCCCGGTCAGCAGCAGGCGGTGATCACCGGCAGGCTGGGGCGGCTGGCGTGACTTGAGCCACCACAAGAGCGGCAGCAGGGAGAGGGCGCCCAGCAGGAAGCGCAGGCCGTTGAAGGTGAAGGGCCCCATGTGATCCATCCCCAGACGCTGGGCGACGAAGCCCAGCCCCCAGATGGCGGCGGCCATCAATAACATCATGTTTGAACGCATACGGAATCATCCCTGAGAAAGAGTCTCGGCGGCACTCGGGCCCCGCCATTACGATACCTGCGAGAAGGGGCGTTTGTCGTCAGCCATTTGTTGCCGGGCGAGGGCAGGATCAGCGGCTGGCCAGCTTGGCGAGCAGGGGCAGCAGGGCGAGCAGCAGCAGGTTGCCCCTAAGGATCCAGATCACCCAGAACTGCTGCTGGGTGGAGACAAGGGGAGCCCGTCCCTGGCGCAAGGATCGGCGCCAGTGGTGGAACAGCCGGCTGGGGTAGCCAAAGCTGATGGCCATGGCGAAGAACATCAGCAGCTTGGTGCGGTAACCCGGATTGGCAAACAGGATGGCCGGTGGCTGGGGATGGGCGACCACCAGCAGCACTCCCGTGATGAAGATGAGCAGCAGGGCCAGGGCGGCCAGGCTGTCAGCCAGCAGCAGCTTGCGCACCTGCTCGATGGACATGCCGCGTCGGAACAGGAAATACTCCGAGGTGATGGCACCGGTCAGGGTGATCACGGCGCAGTAATGGAGGGCAGTCAGCAGTTCCGGTTTCAACATCCAGGCCAGTTCCTTCTCGTTGGCCACCTGATGCGCTTCCTTTTGGACGCCATCAGGTGGGGCTGATATTCTGACACTACACGATGTCAGGGGATAGCATGGAGTCAGGGTTGGATAAGCGAGCAGTCTCCAAAAAGACCTGGTCCCTGGTGGCACGGATGCGCCTGGGCCTGCTTCTGCTCTTCATTCCCGTCCTGATGCTGGGCGCCATCTACTACCTGCACATGGAGCGCAGCCTGCAGCGAGAGCTGCAACAGCGCCTGCTCGCCACCAATCACCAGTTGCGCCACGTCTTCATCGAGCCCTACCTGAACGAGATGGAGCGTCAGTTCTCCCTCATCTACGACCAGATCAAGGTGGAGGACATCAGCGGCCCCCGTCTGCGCAACACCGACTCCTATCTCAGGGAGTGGCGTCTCTACAAGGGGGTGATGGCGGATCTCATCTACATCTATGTGGGCACCGCCGAGCGCCAGATGCTGATCTACCCCGAATGGCAGGCGGATGCGGACTTCGATCCCAGGGTGCGCCCCTGGTATCAGCTGGCCAGCCAGCATGTGGGCAAGATGGTCTGGACCGAACCCTACTACGACTACACCAACGGCACGCTGGTGATCGCCCTGGCGCGGGCCATCACCGACAAGGAGGGCAAGGTGCGGGGGGTCTTCGCGGTGGATGCCATCCTGGCCCCCTTCTCCGTCCAGCTGAACCGGCAGTGGAACAGCGGCTACCAGATGATCGTCAACCAGTCGGGCAAGGTGCTGGCCCACCCCGATCCCTCACAACTGCTCAAGCCTATGACGCACCCGACCTGGCTCTCCCGCTTCAGCGGAGAGGACGGCATCTTCCTGGATCAGGCGTCTCGCCAGTTCGTGGCCTACAGCCGCCTGCCGGACCACAACTGGGTGCTGATCAGCGTGTTGCCCGCCTCCAGCATCCAGGCGGTGGTGGCGAGTGCCTCCCTCAACGTGCTCGGGATCATCGTGCTGGCCAGCGTGCTCTACATGGTGCTGGCACTGATCTGGTCCCGTTATTTCAGGCGGATGCTGGACGAGATCTCCACCGTGATCCGGGCCAGCCGGACCCAGCCTGACGAGGTGCACCAGGGGGGGATGCGCGAGCTCAGGCACGTCTATGCCGAGCTGGCGGAGGTGAGCAAGGACTACCACGAGGTGCGCCAGCAGGCGAACCTCGACAAGCTGACCGGCCTTTACAACCGGCGCTTCTTCGACGAGCGGTTGAATCGGCTGCTGCTCGATCAGGACCGCTTCTGCCTGGCCATGATCGATCTGGACGGTTTCAAGCGGATCAATGACACCTATGGTCACCAGACCGGGGACGTGGTGCTCAAGCGGGTGGCCAGCTTTGGCGCCAAGCTGCTGGGGGATCATGGCTGGGTATGCCGCTATGGCGGGGAAGAGCTGGTGGTGCTGTTTGCCAATCCCGATATCCACTTCTGCCAGATGCTGCTGGAGCAGTACAGGATTGGGGTGGCCTCCCTGCACTGGCGTGAACCCGGTCTTGGGATCACCTTCAGCGGCGGCCTGGTGGCGAGTGCCCCCGGGCTTGGGGCCAGGAGCCTGCTGACCATGGTCGATGCCGAGGTCTATCGCGCCAAGGGTGACGGCAAGAATCGCATCTACATGGTGGATCCCCTGGCCCCCCGGGACGACTCGCCCTCAGGGGATGGCATGTTGAGCAAAGAAGAGGCCTGAGGGCCTCTTCTTCATTGCGCGGATCAAGGGTGCAACTGCCAGGTCCAGAGGGGCCAGCCCAGCTCCTCGGCGCACTGGCGCAGGGCGGGGGCCGGATTGACCGCATGGGGATGGCTCACCGCCCGCAGCATGGGCAGATCGTTGTGGGAATCGCTGTAGCCGAAGCTCCCCTGCCAGAGGTGTTCCTTTCCGGCAAAGAGCTGGTTGATGCGGGCCACCTTGCCTTCGCGAAAACTCAGGGTGCCGCGGGTCTGGCCGGTCAGCATGCCGGCTTCCTCGTCGAGCAGGATGGCCACGCAGTGATCCATCCCCAGCATCTGCGCCATGGGGGCCACCAGATGCTCGCCGGAGGCGGAGATGAGCACCAGCTCGTCGCCACGCTGGCGGTGCCACTCGATGCGGGCCAGCCCCTCGGGGTAGAGGCGCTCCCGCAGCACCTGTTCGGCAAAGCGGGTGCAGAGGGAGTCGAGCCACTGGCGCGTCCTGCCTGCCAGCGGTTGCAGGGTGAAGGCCATGTACTGGTGCATGTCCATCTTGCCCTGGTGGTAGAGGGACATCATGGCCTGCTCCTCGGCCACCATGCCCGCCGGGGCCAGCTCCTGGGCCACCATGTACTCCAGCCAGAGGCTGGCGGAATCCCCCGCTATCAGGGTCTCGTCCAGATCAAACAGTGCCAGGGCCATGGCTGCTCCTCGGGTTGGCTGCCAGCATCGGGGAACTGGCTGAAAAATGAATGGGATTCATGGCGTTATGCTACCTCACAGAGTTGATCCCGGGCCACCACCAGGGTCACGGCGCTGCCCACCGGCAGCAGATCGCCGGCACGGCGGTTGAGGCAATCCACCGTCAACAGCCCTGCCTCGCACTCCACCTGATAGCGGATGACGTTGCCGAGCAGCTGCTGCTGGCGAACGATGCCGGGCAGGCTGGGCTCGTGGCTGGTCGCCCCGGCGGGCAGCAGGGTGATGGACTCCGGTCGCAGCGCCAGCTTACCGCGAAAGCGCGGGCCGAACAGGGATTTGGCCTGCTCGCCATCCAGCAGGTTGTAGTTGCCGATAAAGCCCGCCACGAACTCGCTGGCGGGGCGGGTGTAGATCTGCTCCGGCGTGCCGCTCTGGACGATGGAGCCCTTGTTCATCAGGAAGATCCGATCCGACAGGGTCAGTGCCTCCTCCTGATCGTGGGTCACGAAGATGGTGGTGAGCTCAAGGCGCTGCTGGATCGCGCGGATCTGCTGGCGCAGGCTGCGGCGGATGCGGGCATCCAGCGCCGAGAGGGGCTCATCCAGCAAGAGGATCCGGGGTTGCACCACCAGGGCGCGGGCCAGCGCCACTCGCTGGCGCTGGCCGCCGGAGAGCTCGGCCGGATAGCGGCGCTCGAAGCCGGTCAGCTCCACCAGCTCTAGCGCCTCTTGCACGCTGGCGGCGAGATCCCGCCCCGGCTGGGGCTTCATCTTGAGGCCGAAGGCGACGTTGTCCCACACCGTCATGTTGGGGAAGAGCGCATAGCTCTGGAACACCATGCCGATGCCCCGCTTCTGGGGCGCTTGCCAGGTGATGTCCTCACCGGCCACCCGCACCTGACCTCCATCCACTGGGGTGAGCCCGGCCAGGGCTCGCAGCAGGGTGGATTTGCCGCAGCCGGAGGGGCCGAGCAGGGTCACCAGCTCCCCCTTGCGGATGCCGAATTCAATTCCCTCGAACACCTTGGTGTCGCCGTAGGATTTGTGCAGTTGATTCACTTCTAGATGGAACATGTTGATTCACCGATGAAATCTGTTAGCTGCCCAGGTGAGCAGCAGGGTCAGCAGGAAGTAGCTCATCACCAGTGCGCTGGTGAAGTGGCCCGAGGTGGCACGCATGTTGTAGAGGTAGACCTGCAGGGTCTCGTAACGGGTGCCCACCAGCATGTTGGCAAACACGAACTCCCCGAGCAGGAAGGAGAGCGAGAGAAACAGCGCCGCCAGCAGCCCCTTGCGCAGGCAGGGGATCACCACCAGCAGGAAGGCGCGGGCACTGCTCGCCCCCAGCAGATGGGCGGCATCCATCAGATCCTTGAGCGGCACCCCTTGCAGGCTGTTGGCCAGCGCCCGGTACATGAAGGGGAGCACCACGGTGAACCAGGTGCCGATCAGGATCCACGGCGTGCCGATAATCGGCAGCACGCCGTCGGCGTAGATCTGCAGCAAGCCCACCGAGGAGACCACGGGCGGCACCGCGAAGGGGAGCAGGATCAAGAGGTTCATCCAGGGATCCAGCCTGGGGAAGTAGTAGGCCACCACCAGCACGGTGGGCACCAGCACCAGGGTCCCCAGCAGCAGGGTGGCGAAGCAGACCAGGAGGCTGCGGCCAAAGGCCGCCAGAAAGCGCGGGTCGCCCCAGAGCTTGAGATACCAGTCGAGGGTGAAGCCATCCGGCAGCAGGGTCGCCCCCCAACGGGTGGAGATGGAGTAGATAAAGGTGGCCAGCAGCGGTAGCAGCAGGGTGGCGACCAGCGCCCCCAGCACCCATCTGGGCCAGCGCGGCGTCAAATCATGCATGGGATTGCCCCTTGTTCACATAGCTCTTTTTCAGCAGCCACTGGTTGGCGGCTGTCACCACCCCCAGCAGCACCATCAGGATCACCGCCAGCGCCGCCGCGAGATTCGGCTCGAGGAAGATGTCGCCGGAGACCAGACTGGCCACCCGGATGGTCACCAGGTTGAAGTTGCCGGTGGTGAGAGCGTAGGCAGAGGCATAGGCTCCCACCGCGTTGGCAAACAGGATGATCAGGGTGCCGAGCAGGGCAGGGGTGAGCACCGGCAGCGCCACGTGCCACACATACTGCCCCCTGCTCGCACCCAGCAGGGCGGCGGCCTGGGGCCACTCATCCTGCAGGGCGTCGAACGCCGGGTAGAGCAGCAGCAGGGCAAGGGGGATTTGGAAGTAGGTGTAAATCAGGATAAGGCCGCTGCCCGAATAGAGGTTGAAGTCGTCGATGAGGCCCCAGGATTTGAGCAACAGGGTAACGGCGCCATTGATGCCGAGCACGATGATGAAGGCGAACGCCAGCGGCACGCCGCTGAAGTTGCCGGTCATGGTGACGAAGGCCAGCAGCACCCGCTTGACCCGCTCGCCGCTGTGGCGCAGGGCCGCGGCCCCGAGGGTGCCGATGGCGAGCCCCGCCAGGCTGGCGATGCCGGCGATGCGCAAGGAGTTGCCGAAGGATTGCAGATAGAAGGGGGAGCCCAAAATCTCCCGGTAGTGGTCGAGACCCCAGCCATCGGGGGTCTGGACGCTGCCCACCAGCACCCACACCATGGGGGCGAGCTGGAACAGGATCATCAAGAGGACAAAGGGCAGCAGCACAAGGGCCGGCAGCCAGTGGCGGCGCACCCGGCGTGGCTTCACCTGTTGATCCGCGAGGATCTCGGTGGTGGCAGGCATCATCAGTGCACCTCGCGCATAAAGGCCGCCTTGAGCAGCGGGGGGGCTGCCGGCTTGTCGTGGGGAACCCCCAGCAGATCCGCCATCAGGGCGCAGAGCTGGGTCTGGGCGATCACTACCCCATCCGGCCAGCGCTCGACGAAGGCATCGCCAAAGAGCCAGAGTGGCACAGTGCGCTCCTCGGCCAGGGTGCCGCCATGGCTGAGATCGTTGTTCATGCCGTGATCCGAGGTGATCACCACCTGATACCCCTCCGCCAGCCACTGGGGCAGCAGCTCGGCCAGCAGACTGTCCATGCGGCGAGCCTGATTGCGGTACTGGCGGGAATCGAGGCCAAACTGGTGGCCCGCATCGTCCACCCCCATGGGGTGGATCAGCAGAAAATCGGGGTCGTACTGGCTGCGCAGCCACTCGCCGTCCATCAGCAGATGGCTGTCGGGGTAGCCGTCATCCCAGTAGAAGCAGCCGTGCTGGATGGGCAGTTGCTCATCGTGAGTGAAGCGATCGCGGGCCACCAGCCAGGGGCTCTGGTTGTAGAGCTCGCTCACCCAGTGGTAGGCCGCCGCTGCGGTGCGTTTGCCCGCGGCCCGGGCCAGATGGAAGATGGAGTCGTGTTGGCTCAGGCGATTCACCCCGTTGTGGGTGATGCCGCTCGCCACCGGCGGCAAGCCGGTCAGGATGCACTCGTAGAGAGGGCGGGAGAGGGAGGGCAGGGCGGCACTCAGGGTCGTATGCAGGCCGCGCTCTGCCTCCACCATGCCACAGAGGTAGCCCATGCAATGGGCTACCTCTGCTGCCAGGCCATCCACAAGTACCACTATCACCTTGTGTTGCACTGGCCACTCCTTACTGCATGTTGATCATGACGGTTTCCTGCCACTGGCGCGGCAGGGCCTTGGAGCTCTGCTCCCAGGCGGCGTGATCCTGCACCGGCTTGGCGTTGGCATACTGCTCGGCCGGCAGCAGCTTGGCCTTGACGTCATCCGGCAGGGTCACGTTGCTGCGAATGGGGCGGGCGTAGCCACGGGCCAGGTTGATTTGACCTGCATCGGAGAGGATGTATTCCCGCGCCAGCTTGGCGGCGTTGGGGTTCTTGGCCCACTTGTTGATGATGGTGGTGTAGCCGGCGATGACGGAGCCGTCGCTCGGGATCACCACATCAAACTTCTTGGGGTCGATCTGGTCGCGGTAGTTGAGGGCGTTGAAGTCCCACAGCACCCCCACTTCCACTTCGCCTTTCTCGATGTTGGCGATGGTCGGGTCGTTCAGCGACAGACGGCCCTGCTTGGCCAGCTTGCCGAACAGATCCAGGGCTGGTTTCAGATTCTTCTCGCTGCCGCCGGTGGCATAGGCCGCCGCCAGCACGCCGTTGTTGGCCTGGGAGGCGACGCCTACGTCACCCAGGGTCACCTTGTAGTCGCCACCCAGCAGGGATTGCCAGCTGGTGGGGGCGGCCTTGACCAGATCCTTGTTGATCAGGAAGGCGATGGTGCCGGTATAGGCCAGCATCCAGTGGCCATCCGCATCCTTGGCCCAGTTGGGAATGTCGGCCCAGGTGGAGGGCTTGTAGGGCTGGGTGACCCCCTGCTTGACCGCAACCGGACCGAAGGCGCCGCCCACGTCGCCGATGTCGGCGGTGGCGTTGGCCTTCTCGGCGGCGAACTTGGCGATCTCCTGGGCGGAGCTCATGTCGGTATCCTGATGCTTGATGCCGTAGATGCTGCCGAGCTGCTGCCAGGTATCCTTCCAGTTGGCCCAGCTGTCCGGCATGCCGACGCTCTGGAGCTGGCCCTCACCGCGGGCGGCTTTTTCGAGATCCGCGATGTTCTCGGCGGCAAACAGCGGTTGACTGATGGCCACCAGGGCCAGTGCACTTGCGATCACGCTTTTCATCATCCCATCCCTCTGGACTAGGTCAGTTAAGGTTCGAGAGGGATGCTAGAGGGGAAATATGACGGTGGCGGGGCGCTTTGATGGCAGTTTCGTGACAATCGCCCTGTCATGGCGCTGTCATCAGGGGCGGTTACAACTCGGGGTCGACAACCTCTGGTCTACTCCAGTGGTGTGCAAACCCGAATGACCGACAGGGATGTGACAGTGACAGAGCGATTGAGTGAACAGGGGATGGCCGATGGCCGCATACCCTCCAAGTGCGAACAGATTTGCCGGACCCTGCGCCGCTATATCGGCAGCGGACACCTGGCGGCGGGGCAGCAGCTGCCCGCCGAACGGGCCCTGAGCGAGCGATTCGCCACCACCCGCATCACCATCAAGGAGGCGCTCTCCAGCCTCGAGGCGGACGGCCTCATCTACCGGGCCGAGCGGCGCGGCTGGTTCGTGGCGCCGCCTCGCCTCACCTACGATCCCGCCATCCACACCCACTTTCACCAGTGGATTGGCGAGCAGCAGCGCACCGCCGAGACCCGTGTGCTGGCCCATGGCAACCAGCTTGCCAGCAGCGAGTTGTGCCGCTGGATGGGTCTGGAACCCTTTACGCCGCTGTATGAAATTCGCCGCCAGCGGCTGATCGACGGTCGCCCCGTGCTCCACGTCAGCCATCACCTGCTGGCGAGCCGCTTCCCCGGCATCGCCAGCGCTCCTCTGGCCAGCTCCCTCACCGAGCTTTACCGGCAGCGCTATGGCATAGGCCAGGGCTGGGCGAGCCTCGAGATCACCCCCTCGGCGGCCCGGGGAGAGATAGCCCGCGCCCTCAACCTGGCCCAGGGGAGTGCCGTGCTGCGGTTGGTGCGGGTCAATCATGACGAGGAGGGGAAGCTGGTGGATTGCGACATCGAGCACTGGCGACCGGACGCCATCCGCATCTGCCTGGATACCCGGGCACTGCAACCGCTCGCCACCGGCGCGCGGCAGGTGCAACTGGCAGAGTAGCGGCGTTCTGGCGCCCTGACGGGGCGGATCCCGCAGGATCCACCGGGATCAGTTGTCGATGTTGGGGATCAGATCGTCGAAGCTCTGGTAGCCGCAGTCCGCCAGTTGCAGCGACATGGTGTAGGTCTTGCTGCCCTCCCGCTGGCCGATGGCGGGGCGGTTGAGCTTGAGCTCCTGATGCCAGTACTCCTTCATGCGATCGATCAGCGCCATGGCCTCGCTTTCCCCCAGATGGAGCTGGCACAGCGCCATGTAGTTGTTGGGCCTGTGCATGTTCTCCACCAGATAGTCCCCCAGCACCGACATGGCCTGGCGCGCCTGCTGGCGGGCGAAGCGGCTGTGCTGCTCGAAGCTGATGCGCTCGCTGATGAGGAAGTGGTAGCTGTTGTCGATGCCAAGCTGCAGGATGCCGAGCTTCTCCAGCTTGCGCAGATAGAGGTAGCAGGAGGCATCGGTCAGGCCGTACTCCCGCTTGAGATCGATAAGGGTCTTGTCGCGCCAGAAGATGTTGGCGAGAAAGGCATAGAGCCCCGGCTCCTTGTGAAACGCCTCGTCCTGCTCCTGGGTAAAGACGGCCCGGCGGCTCTGGGCATCCTGGGTCCGGTCCAGCAGCTCTTCGAAGGAGAGTCCCACCAGATGGCAGATCTCCAGCAGGGTGTCGAACGGCAGGGAGGGCTTGTTCATCATGCGTTTCACGGTGGCGATGGAAACCCCCATGGCTTCTGCCAGGGTCTGATAGCGGATCCCCTTGTCGGTCAGGGTTTTCTTCAGGGTGTCGAGGATGTGATTGGCCAGTGTCTGGCTGTAGGTCATGCAACTATTCCTTTATCTGCATTTTTAGTCGTGTCAGAAATTGAGTGGTTTGTCTGTATCGGGCTCAAATTTTGACACCTAGAAAAACCAGAGGAGGGTAACCCGGTGATAATGGCGGAAATGGCCTGACCAGTTGTGGTGCAAGGTGGCAGAAAATGACACTCGGTGGTGCATATCCTTCAACCTTTCAACATTTTGCTGGTGATGCATATTACATCGCACATAATTCAACACGAATCGGATTCAATACCTTCCTGGTTGAGAAAACGATTGTTTGCTTCCAATTTAAGGGTTTTTTTAACCGCAAGGTTTTATTCTTTCCTGGCATTGAGCGGAACTCGCAAGAGGTCCGCTTTTTTTCTTTTCTCCGAATCTGAGCCCGTCGTCAAGAATGGGGCGCAGTTTTGGTACTTCCTGCGCCACCGACCCCGGAAGGCAGTCCTTTATTCCCCCTGACCGGCAAACAGCTTGGGGATCTCCCGCACCAGCCAGCTCTTGGCCTTGCCCATGGTGTCCCGCCGCCAGGCCAGCACGACCTGGATCTGGTGGCGATATTCGGGACTGATCACCTTGAGTCTGCCCGCCTTGATGTCCTCTTCAATCCAGCGTTGCGGCATGGTGCCGATGCCGAGCCCCGCCAGCAGGGCGTCCCGCTTCTCCCCCATGGTGCTGACGGTCAGGCGCGGCTGCTTGTCGAGCAGGCGGTAGGTGAGCACCGGCTTGCGCAGTGCCGTGTCGGCTACCGCGATGGCGCGATAGCGGCGCAGGGTCTCGTCCGCCAGGGGCTCGGGTTCCTGATGCAGGGGGTGATCGGGGTGGGCGACGTAGAGCATCACCTCCTCCCTGAGCACCTGGTGCTTGATGCCGGTCATGGCGATATCGGCATTGAGAGAGGAGATGAGCAGGTCGGCGCGGCCATCCTCCAGGCACTCCCAACTGCCCGCCAGCACCTCGGCGCGAAACCTCAGCCGGGTATCGGTCTGTTCGGCCAGCCGATCCACCAGGGGGTAGAGAGCCTGTACCGGCATCAAGGCGTCGACGGCGATGGTGATGTCGGTCTCCCAGCCACGGGAGAGGGCCCGGGTCTCCCCCACCAGGTGCTCGGCCGCCTCCAGCAGCACCCGGCCCCGCTCCAGCAGCATGCGGCCCGCCGGGGTGAACTTGGTCCTGTGGCCGCTGCGGTCGAACAGCATGGCGTCCAGCTCGTCTTCCAGCTTTTGTACCGTGTAGCTCAGCGCCGAAGGCACCTTGCCCAGCTCGTCGGCCGCCGCCGCGAAGCTGCCACGACGGTCGATGGCGTCCAGCACCCGGATCGCCTCCAGGGTCAGCGCCCGCTCCTTGTTCGATTCCTTGGCCATATCCAACCTTCAATTTTTTTGAATGTGTTTACCAGATTATCTCGCTAACAACTTAGGGGAAGTCACTTTAATATTCAATCAACGCTTAGGCAGGAACGCCTGGCAGCCAAATAAAAGGTAGTTCCGGGCTGAAACATCCCCAAACACGATGTCTGATGTCAGCAAAAGAACAACATAGTATTTGAATGATCTCTTGCATGGATGCATTGATTCGGGCCCAAGGGGCCTTGGCAATGACATAAAACCCAAGAGAGTGAATGAACATGAAAAACGTAATCAAGATGCTGGCCGTTGCAGGCCTGATGACCGCAGGTGCCGCCCAGGCTTCCGTTCCCGCTGACTTCAATGCCGCCCCGGGCGTGCTGTTCGTCAACTGGAGCGCCACCGCCGCGATGGACGGCAAGGCCAACCCCATGCTGGAGGTGCGCGACGAGTCCGGTGATCTGCTGGCTTCCGTCCACGCCAACCTGATCGGCACCCAGCAGGTCGCCATCCCGAGCCGCACCCAGGGCAAGCTGACGGTGAGCCTGGGCAACGAAAGCAGCAGCTACCGCATCCCCTTCGGTCTGGGTGACGGTCGCCAGCGTTAATGAACCAACTTGGTCAGTGAGGAGCACACCATGATGAAATTGAGAGCCGCAGAAGCACGGGGCAAGGCCAACTTTGGCTGGCTGGATGCCCGTCACAGCTTCTCCTTCGGTCACTACTATGACCCGGAATGGATGGGACACTCTGCCCTGCGGGTCATCAATCAGGATCGGGTGGCGCCGGGTGGCGGTTTCGCGACCCACCCTCACGCCAACATGGAGATCCTCACCTGCGTGCTGCAAGGCACCATAGAGCACAAGGACAGCCTCGGCCACGCCGAGCAGATCCCGGCGGGGGATTTCCAGCTGATGAGCGCAGGGTCCGGCATCCGGCACAGCGAGTACAACCCCTCGCAGACCGAGCCGCTCTCCCTGCTGCAAATCTGGATCGAGCCGAATGAACACGGCACGACCCCGGGTTATCAGCAGAAGAAGATTGAAAACAAGCCCGGGATGACGCTGGTGGCGTCACCGGACGGCGAGGCGGGATCCTTCAGGATCCGCCAGCAGGCCAGAGTGTGGCGTCTGCAGCTCGCAGAAGGGGAGACCCTGGAGTGGGCACTGCAAGGGCGTCATGGTTACCTGCACATGATTTCAGGGGAGCTGACCGGCAACGGTCTGGCTGCCCGACCCGGCGACGGGCTGCTCAGCCGCGACGAGTCGAGCTGGGTGCTCACCGCCTCCAGGGGGAGTGAAGCCCTGCTGTTTGACCTGCCTTGATAGAAAAATCTTGGCGAAATGAATGAGTTAACAATTAGCTTTTACACTGTAAATACCATGATGGTAAGCAAAGGAATATGACGATGGACAAGATGAAAGATGTGGCACTGCTGGTGGGTCGTGTACTGCTGGCGCTGATGTTCGTGATGGCTGGCTGGGGCAAGATCGGCGGTTACGCCGGTACCCAGGGTTACATGGAAGCCATGGGCGTGCCCGGGTTCATGCTGCCCCTGGTGATCCTGCTGGAGCTGGGTGGCGGTCTCGCCATCGTGCTGGGCCTGTTTACCCGCAGCCTCTCCGTGCTGCTGGCCGGTTTCACCCTGATGGCCGCCTTCATCTTCCACTATCAGCCTGCCGAGCAGATGCAGATGCTGATGTTCATGAAGAACGTCTCCGTGGCCGGTGGTTTCCTAGCCCTGGCGGCGGCCGGTGCAGGGGCTTTCAGCCTGGATGCCCGCCTCGGCAAGCACTGGTAATACCCTGACGTTTCAAGTTTTCCAACGCCTTTTGGCCGGTGCCCTGCACCGGCTTTTTTGTGCCCGCTTCCCGGGGATGTCATCTGTGTGACGGCGCGCAGTCCGGACGCCACAAGTGCCTTTTGCATCTTATCCCCCGATCCCCGACAATCCCGATTCGCGTGCCGTGACGGGAATGTCAGAGAGTGTCCCCCCGCGCACCCCCTCTTCATGAAATTGGCGGGAGTCGTCCATGTTTACCCTCTACCACTCCAATCAGCTGGATCTGCTCAAGGAGCTGCTGGTGAGCCGCATCCGGCAGGCTCCGCTCTCCCACCCCTTCGATCGGGAGCAGATCCTGGTGCAGAGTCCCGGCATGGCCCAGTGGCTCAAGCTGGAGCTGGCCAAGGCGTTCGGCATTGCCGCCAACATCGACTTTCCCCTGCCCGCGAGTTTCATCTGGGAGATGTTCACCCGGGTGCTGGCGGACGTGCCCCGCCAGAGCCCCTACAACAAGGGGGCCATGAGCTGGCACCTGATGACCATTCTGCCCACCCTGCTCGGCAGACCCGCCTTTGCACCCCTCGCGGCCTATCTGGGGGGCAGTGACGGGGCGGCGCCGGAGCAGGTGCGGCTCTGGCAGCTCTGCCAGAAGGTGGCGGATCTGTTCGACCAGTATCTTGTCTACCGGCCGGACTGGATCGCCCGTTGGGAAGAGGGGGAAGGATTGAGCCAGGAGCTGGCCGGAGTGAGCGGTCAGGATTGGCAGCCCGAGCTCTGGCGCGAGCTGGTGGCCCGCACCTTGGCCCTCAGCCCCAGCGGCTACCACCGCGCCAACCTCTACGAGGCCTTCATCCACGAGCTGGAGCGTACCCGGGATCTGCCGGGCAGGCTGCCGCAACGGGTCTTCGTGTTCGGCATCTCGGCCCTGCCGCCCCGCTATGTGGAGGCCCTGCTGGCCCTCGGCAGCCGCCCCGAGGTGGAGGTTCACCTGTTTGTGACCAACCCGTGCCGCTACTACTGGGGGGATTTGCTCGATCGCAAGACCCTGGCGCGCCTCGAAAACAAGCTCAAGCCCGGCACGGATCTCGAGACCCTGCAGGGCCCCGCCAACCCCTTGCTCGCCTCCATGGGCAAGCTGGGGCGTGACTACCTGCACCAGCTGATGGAGCTGGAGGTGCCGCAAATCGAGGCCTTCGTCGATATCGACGAGGTAGACGCCAAGGGCAATGTCAGCCTGCTGCGCGCCATCCAGAAGGATGTGCTGGAGCTGGCCGAGCGAGGCGCCGGTCAGTTCGATCTCGACAGCAGCCATCACAAGAGCCCTATCGATCCGGCGGATGGATCCTTGCAGATCCACGCCTGCCACGGCCCGATGCGGGAGTTGGAAGTGCTGCACGACCGGCTGCTGGCGCTGTTCGAGCAGGACCCGACCCTCACCCCGAAAGATGTGGTGGTGATGATGCCGGATGTGAACAGCTACGGCCCCTACATTCAGGCGGTGTTTGGCGCGCGGGGTCAGATCCCGTTTGCGGTCTCGGATCGGGCGGCGAGTCAGGAAAGCCCGCTGCTGCAAAGCTTCCTCGCCCTGCTCAGGCTGCCCAATGCCCGCTTCGGGGCAGGCGAGCTGCTCGCCATTCTCGAGGTGCCCGCCGTGCTGCGCCGCTTCGAACTGGATGACGACGAGTTTAACCAGCTGCGGGTCTGGGTGCAGGAGACCGGCATCCGCTGGGGGCTGGATGACGGTTACCCCGTCCGGTTCGATCTGCCGCCCATGTCCGGCAATAGCTGGCTGTTCGGCCTGCGCCGCATGCTGCTCGGCTTTGCCATGGGGGATGGCGAGCCGGTGGCGGGCATCCTGCCCTACGCCGATATCGAGGGTCAGCAGGGGCTGGCACTCGGCAAGCTCGCCTGGTTTGTCGATTCGCTGGCCGAGTTTCTGCCCCGCCTGCAACAGGCGCAGCCGCTGGCCGATTGGAACGCCTGCCTGCTGGCGCTGCTGGAGCGCTTCTATCTGGCCGACGAGGATGAAGAGCGTCAGCTCCAGCTCATTCGCAGCCAGCTGGCCGAGTGGCAGACCCGGCTTGGCGAGGCCCGCTTCGAGCAGCCCATCACCGCCGATCTGTTGCAGGACTACCTCGGCAGCGTGCTGGGAGAGTCCCGCTCCAGCCAGCGCTTCCTCGCCGGTCAGGTCAACTTCTGCACCCTGATGCCGATGCGCTCCATCCCCTTCAAGCAGGTCTGCCTGCTCGGTATGAACGACGGCGTCTACCCGCGCACCCTGGCTCCCATGGGGTTCGATCTGATGGCGGTGGCGTCGCGGCGCGGGGATCGCTCCCGTCGTGATGACGACCGCTATCTCTTCCTCGAGGCGCTGCTCAGCGCCCAGCAGGGGCTCTATATCAGTTATCAGGGATTCAGCGCGCAGGACAACAGCGACAAGGTGCCATCGGTGCTGCTGGCGGAACTGATCGACTATGTGCGGCAGGGCTTCGTGCTGGCAGGGGATGAGGATCTCGATGACGAAACCTCCGGCAAGCGGCTGCTCAACCACCTGATGGTGGCGCACCCGCTCACCCCCTACAGCCGCAACTACTTCTACCCGGAGGCGGGTTCACGCCTCTTTACCTATGCCGCCGATTGGCTGCCCGCCCTCAATCCGGTGCGTGGCGCGGCCAACTTCCAGAGTGGCGAGCTGCCGCTGCCCCCCGAATGGGGCAAGGAGCAGGGGCTGGAGCTGGCGGAGCTGCTGCGCTTCTATCGCCAGCCCACCAAATATTTCCTCAACCGCCGCCTCAAGGTGTGGTTTGAGCTAAACGAAGCCAACATCGAGGATAGCGAGCCGTTCGAGCTGGATGGCCTGCAACATTATCAGCTGAAAGATCTGCTGCTCGATGCCCATCTGGCGGAAGGAGATAGCACCGAGCGTCGCGAGCGGTTGCAGCTCAGCGGCCTGTTGCCGCAAGGGTGGTTTGGCAGCCTGCTGCTGGACGATCTGGATGCCGAGATGGGCAAGCTGGCGGACCGGCTGCGGCCATGGGTTGCTGCCAATGAGTCAGAAAAGCAGGCGGTGGAGATCGATATCTCCCTCACTCAGGGTCAGCTGCAAGGGTGGATCGACACCCAGAAGGGGCGCTTGCTGGTGATCAACCCCGGCAGCTTCAACGGCAAGGATCTGCTGCTGGGCTGGATCCAGCACCTTTGCCTCTCCCTGAGTGATGCCCCCGGTGACACCCTGCTGTTCGACGCCAAGCAGAGCCTGCGCCTGCCCAGGCTCCCGGCTGACAAGGCGCGCCCCAAGCTGGCGGCGCTGGTGGCGTGCTGGGCGCAGGGGATGAAGCGGCCGCTGCCCTTCTTCCCCAACACCGCCTGGGATTGGCTCAAGGCGATCGAGAAGGATCCCGACAAGCCGGAGGCGGCCGACAAGGCGGCCCTCACCCGTTTCAACGGCGGCTGGATGATCAATGGGGAGGGGCAAGACGTTTACGTCGCCCGCTGCTTCCCCGAACTCGATGACGAGGTGCTGGGGCAGTTGCAGGCGCTGGCCCGCGAACACCTGACCCCGCTGCTCAAGACCCTGGAGGAGCTGAAATAATGGCTAACCCGCTCAATACCCTGCGTTTTCCCCTCCATGGTGAACGACTGATCGAAGCCTCTGCCGGTACCGGCAAGACCTACACCATCGCTGGCCTCTACCTGCGCCTGCTGCTGGGCCACGGCCCGCTTATCGAAGAGGGGGCCGATGCCGGTCAGCCGAGCGTCCACGAGCGGCCGCTCTCGGTGACCGAAATTCTGGTGGTGACCTTTACCGAAGCGGCCACCGCCGAGCTGCGCGGGCGGATCCGCAGTCGCATCCACGAGGCGCGCCTCGCCTTTATGCGCGGTCATAGCAGTGACACCCTGCTGGCCCAACTACTGGAAGAGGTGGAGGATCACGAGCTGGCGGCCCGCCGCCTGCTGGCCGCCGAGCGGCAGATGGACGAGGCGGCGGTCTTTACCATCCACGGCTTCTGCCAGCGGATGCTCAAGCAGAACGCCTTCGAGTCGGGCGCCCTCTTTGAAACCGAATTTCTTACCGACGACAGCCAGCTCAGGCTGCAGGCGGTGAGCGACTACTGGCGCGCCGAGTTCTATCCGGTGGATAAAGCCCTCGCCAGCGCGGTGCGCGCGCTCTGGCCGAGCCCCGCCGCCCTGCTGCGGGAGATGGGCAGCTGGCTCGACAACAGCGAGCTGGAGATCCACCCCGCGCTGGGGGACGAGACCCTCGCAGCCCGTCATCAGGCGGCTATGGCCCGCATCGCGGCGGTGAAGAGTGAATGGCTGGCGCAGACGGACGAGATCCGCCGCCAGACCGACGGCCAGATCAGCCGCTACACCGGCAAGAACTACGAAGGGTGGCTCGCCAAGATAGCCGACTGGGCGCAAGACGAGAGCAGTGGCTACGCCATTCCCAAGGAGCTGGAGCGCTTTGGCCAGACGGTGCTGGAGGAGAACCTCAAGAAGGGGGGGGCAGTGCCGACCCTGCCGCTGTTCAGTCAGATAGACGAGCTGCTGGCGAGCCGCCCCGGTATTCGGGATCTGATCCTGCAACGGGCGGCCAAGGTGGTGCGCAGCCGGATGCAGGCCAGTAAGCGCCAAGCCCATCAGCTCTCGTTCGATGACCTGCTGAAAGACCTCGACGGGGCGCTTGGCTCAAGCC
This sequence comes from Aeromonas sp. QDB25, assembly GCF_027707725.1. Classification (NCBI taxonomy): domain Bacteria; kingdom Pseudomonadati; phylum Pseudomonadota; class Gammaproteobacteria; order Aeromonadales; family Aeromonadaceae; genus Aeromonas; species Aeromonas sp. QDB25. The sequence continues at coordinate 40,368 of NZ_JAPCIZ010000034.1, forward strand.
TTGGCGAGCGGCTCTGCGAGCGCATTCGCGCCACCTACCGGGTGGCGATGATCGACGAATTTCAGGATACCGACCCCCAGCAGTACCGCATCTTCCACCGCCTCTACGGCGGCCACACAGACACGGCGCTGTTGATGATCGGTGACCCCAAGCAGGCCATCTACGGCTTTCGCGGCGCCGACATCTTTACCTACATTCAGGCGCGGCGAAATGTGAGCGCCCACTACACCCTCGGGCGCAACTGGCGCTCCAGCAGTGCACTGGTGGGGGCGGTCAACGGCTTGTTCGAACGGGCCAAGGATCCCTTTATCTACGAGGCGGATATCCCCTTCCTGCCGGTGGAGTCGCAGGGCAAGAGCAAGGCGCTGCTGCTCGATGGCGCCACCGCGCCCGTGCTCCACTGCTGGCAGCTGACCGGCCAGCCCACCTTCAACCGGGGGGATTACCAGAGCAAGATGGCCCGCGCCACCGCCGCCGAGATCCACCGCCTGCTGACGCTGGCCCGCGAGGGCAAGGCGCAGATCGGTGACAAAGCGGTGAAGGCCGGGGATATCGCCGTGCTGGTGCGCACCGGCGCTGAGGGCAAGCTGGTGCAGCAGGAGCTGGCACGGCTTGCCATCGCCTCCGTCTATCTGTCGAACCGCGAGAGCGTGCTGGAGCAGACGGAGGCGCGGGAGATCCTGCTGATTTTGCACGCCTGCCAGAACCCGAGCGAGGAGCGCAGCCTGCGGGCGGCGCTCGCCACCGGCCTGTTTGACCTCGACGCCAAGGCGCTCGATGGGCTGGCCAGCGACGAGCGGGCGTGGGAGAGCGCGGTGCAGGAGTTTATGGAGTACCGCAAGATCTGGCACCGCCGTGGCGTGCTGGCGATGCTGCGGGCCCTGCTGCACCGGCGCAATCTCGCCTCTTCGCTTTTGGCGAGCCCCTATGGCGAGCGGCGGCTGACCAACTTCCTCCATCTTGGCGAGCTGCTGCAACAGGTGAGCAGCGAGCTGGATGGGGAGTATGCCCTGCTGCGCTGGCTGGGGGAGGCGGTGAGCCGCCCCAACGGGCAGGACGGGGAGCAGGTACTGCGCCTCGAATCAGAGCGCAAGCTGGTGCAGATCGTCACCATCCACAAATCCAAGGGGCTGGAGTACCCGCTGGTCTTCCTGCCGTTCATTTGCAGCCACCGCGCCGCCGACACCCCCCTGTTCCACGAAACGGGGGAGGCGGGCAATCGCACCGTGCTCGATCTCACCGGTGCCGAGGAGTCCCTGGCCGAGGCCGACAAGGAGCGCCTCGCCGAAGACTTGCGCCTGCTCTACGTGGCCCTGACCCGGGGGGTCTATGCCACCTGGCTCGGGTTGGCGCCGGTGCGGGCGGGGGCGGGCAAGTCGGAGAAGACAGACCTGCACCACACCGCCATCGGTTACCTGCTGCAAAAGGGTGAAGAGGGGGATGCGCAGACGCTGGCGACCGCGCTGACCGAGCTGGCACAGGCGCTGCCCGGGGTGGCCGTCGGTGAGCCCTCGCTCACCCGTCCGGCCCCGCTGCCGCCAGAGGAGGAGCAGCTGGGCGAGCCGCAGGTGCGCCACTTTTCCGGCTCCCTTGAGCGGGACTGGTGGATCAGCTCCTACTCCGGGCTGGCGGCGCAGGGTCACGGTCACAGCAAGGGCGTGCTTGCCAACCCCGGCTTCGATGACGAGGTGATGACCGAGGCGGCTGCATTGGCTTCCGAGCAACCGGAGGAGGCACCCCAGCCCTCCATCTTCACCTTCCCGAAAGGGGCGCGTCCCGGCACCCTGCTCCACAGCCTGTTCGAGACCATCGACTTTCAAAGCGCCGCTGGTGAGCCGCTAGCAGAGCATATCGCCAGCTTGTTGCTGCAAGATGGTTTCGACGAAAGCTGGGCCCCGGTGCTGCAACAGCAGGTGGAGGCGGTGCTGGATACTCCGCTCGATACCGGCTTTGGTGATCCGGTACGGCTGCGGGATCTGGCCCCCGAGCGCAAACAGGTGGAGCTGGAGTTCTTCCTGCCCATGGGACGGGTGACGGCACCGGCGCTGACTGCGCTCTGCCAGCAGCACGACCCGCTGTCGCGGGGCAACAAGCCGCTGAGCTTTGCCACCGTGCAGGGGATGCTCAAGGGCTTTATCGACTTGGTGTTCGAGTGGCAGGGGCGCTGGTATCTGCTCGACTACAAATCGAATCACCTCGGCATGAGTCCTGCCGATTACAGCCGTCCGGCGCTGGAGCGGGCGATGGCCGAGCACCGCTACGACCTGCAATACCAGCTCTACTCGCTGGCGCTGCACCGGCTGCTCACCCTGCGCCTGCCGGGCTACGACTTCGAGCAGCACTTTGGCGGCGTTTTCTATCTTTTCCTGCGCGGCATGCCGCAGGGGGGCATTTTCCATACCCGCCCGAGCCGTGAACTGGTGCTGGGGCTGGATAAGTTGTTTCGCGAAGGCAGTGAGCTGCCAGCAGCGGGATCCCAAGCATTGAACGAGGTAGAGGCATGAGCGGCACCAAGATCAGCACCGCGACCAGCGCAATGATGGTTGAACGGCTCAAAACACTGGCGCTGGCTGGCCGTATCCGCCAGCTGGATCTGCAATTTGCCCGGCTGGTGGCCGACCTTGGTGGCAGCCCCGAGCTGGTGCTGGGGGCTGCGCTCGCCTGCTTCGAGCTGGGGCGCGGCCATGTCTGTCTGCCGCTTGAAATGTTGACTGCCGGATCCCTGCGACCGTTCGGGCTGGATCCCCAGCAGAGCCGGGATCTGTTGTCTGATCTGGCGGATCCTGCCCGCTGGCCCGCCCTGTTTGCGGCAAGCCCGCTCGTGGGTACGGAACAGGATGAGGGGCTCGCCCCGCGCTGGCCGCTGCGGCTGTGGCACGGGCGTCTCTACCTCACCCGCTACCACGATCACGAGCAGGGGGTGGCCCGCTATCTGCGCGCCCTGAGCGAGCGAGCCGAATGGCCGGAGATTGCCCCGGCCCTGTCGCGGCTGTTTGCCCGCGACTACGGGTTGGTGTTCGCGGCGCTGCTCAAGGCCCGCCTCGCCCCCGACTTCTCGGCCCGCCACTTTATCGAAAAGTATCTGGATCTGGTGTTCCCGAACGAGGTGGATTGGCCCGCCATCGAGGCGCTGCTCGCCAGTGCGCAGGCGGCGAGCGATTTGAGCAAGCTGGATGTGCTGGTGCCCGAGGCGCTCTGCTGCAACGGCCAGAAGCTGGCGGCGGCCACGGCGGCGGCGCGCCCCTTTGCGGTGATCTCCGGCGGCCCCGGCACCGGCAAGACCACCACGGTTGCTAAACTGCTCGCCATTCTGGTAGAGACCGGCCTGCAAGCGGGCAAGGCGCCGGCGATCCGGCTGGTGGCCCCCACCGGCAAGGCGGCGGCGCGCCTCACCGAGAGTATCGGCTCTGCCCTGCAGGCCCTCGATCTGCCCCCCGAGTGGGTCGAAGCGATCCCCACCGAGGCGGGCACCCTGCACCGGCTGCTCGGGGTCATTTCGGGGCGCAGCCAGTTCCGCCACCACGCGGGCAACCCGCTACACCTCGACTTGCTGGTGGTGGATGAGGCCTCCATGGTCGATTTGCCGATGATGGCGCGCCTGCTGGATGCGCTGCCCCGCCACGCCCGCCTGATCCTGCTCGGCGACAAGGATCAGCTCGCCTCGGTGGAGGCGGGGGCCGTGCTCGGCGATATCTGCAGCTTTATCGAACAGGGCATCAGCCCGGCGCAGGCGGATTGGCTCTCCCGCCAGACCGGCTACCGCTTGCAGGGCACGCCAGCGGGGGCCAGCGTGCGCGACAGCCTCTGTTTGCTCTCCAAGAGCTGGCGCTTTGATCAGCACTCCGGCATCGGTCAGCTGGCGCGCGCTTGCAACAGCGGCGATGCCACGGCGGTGGAGGCGGTCTGGGGCATGGGCTTTGCCGATATCAGCCTGCACCCCTGGGCGGGGGAGGCCTACGATGCCCTGATTGCCCAGGGGGTAGCCGGTTACGGCAGCTATCTGAAGGCGGCCCGGGCCGGAGAGGATCCGGCGGCGGTGTTCAAGGCGTTCAACGGCTTCCAGATCCTCTGCGCCCTGCGGGATGGCCCCTTCGGGGTGACGGGGCTCAACGAGCGGCTCGAACTGGCCCTCGCCAAGGCAGGGCTGATCCAGCGTGACGGCGACTGGTATGCGGGCCGCCCGGTGATGGTGGTGCGCAACGACCACGGGGTCGGCCTCTACAACGGCGACATGGGGCTCTGTCTGCCCGATGACACCGGCCGCCTCAAGGTGTGGTTCGAGCAGCCGGACGGTACCCTGCGGGCTTTGCTGCCCAGCCGGTTGCCCCCCCACGAGACCGTCTACGCCATGACCATCCACAAATCCCAGGGTTCGGAGTTTGCCCATACCGTGCTGGTGCTGCCCGACAGCCCCAGCCCGCTGCTCACCCGCGAGCTGGTCTATACCGGCATCACCCGCGCCAAGGCCCGCCTCGACCTCTACGGCGATCGCGCCCTGCTGGCACAAGCCGTGCGGAAAAAGACCGAGCGATATTCCGGATTGGCACAGAGGTTGGGGGAGTGAGCGATTGGACGGCGGTAAAGGGGGGCTGGCTTTCGAATCAGCTTTGTGATTCCTTTGTCTGCATAGATGTTGCACAATAAAAACTATGTGTGCAATTTACTCAAAATGATAGCGATATAACCAAAGGTGTATGATTGCTGAACTCATTTTGGCGGGTGCAATTTAAATCTGGATTTCAAATTATGTTAAAAGAAGCCACGTTCAAAAACTTTACATCTTTACCAAGTGACTCCTTGCTCTTCGGGTCGGGGTTGAATGTAATCGTTGCTGAAAATGGTTGTGAAAAAACCCATCTTCTTAAAGCCATATACTCTCTGTTAAGTGTTAACACTGGTGGAGATCTTGCTAAATCCTCTTTGCAGAAAGCCTATGCAGATAAGTTGATAGGGGTTTTTCGCCCTGAAAGTTTAGGGAGGCTTGTTAAGCGAAAGCAGGGGCGTGAACGTTGTGAAATCAAACTAATCATGGAAGACAAGAAGCAAAATTGCGAGATTAATTTTGCTTCTAACGCCGTGAGCAGTGTACAGGTAGAAATTGTCCCACACAAAAAATTGAATCAATCTCCTGTTTATTTGCCAACTCGAGAGTTGGTTACTTTGTGCCCTTGGTTTATCAATTTGTACGATAATTACCATCTTGAGTTTGAGGTAACTTGGCGCGATACCTGCTCATTACTGGGGGCTCCATCACTTAAAGGTCCACGAGAGAAATTAGTCTCTAAGTTGATGCAACCACTGGAAGAGGCGATAGGAGGGAAGGTAATTGTTGAACCTCATACCGGACGCTTCTATCTCCAGCAGGCAGGCCAAAAACTGGAGATGTCACTAGTTGCCGAGGGCTTGCGCAAATTGGCTATGTTGGCGCGCCTTATCAGTACCGGCGTGTTATTAGAAAGGGGATATCTATTTTGGGACGAGCCTGAGGCTAACCTCAATCCTAAGCTTATTAAGACGGGAATTCAGATAATAAGTGCGACACTCATGGATGAATGGCGAGAGGTGGCCAACTGCTGATTGGTGGTACCCTTCTGCTCGCCAAAGTATAAGCAGTATCACCATGAGCTATCAGCAGTTGACCGAGGGGCAACGATACCAGTTATCGGTGCTTCGCGCACAGGGGATGTCCATCCTTGCCACCGCACGCGCCATTGGCGTTCATCGCTCCACCCTCTACCGGGAGCTGCGTCGTAACCCCCGGTGTCAGAATAGTTGTCGCCTAATCTGAATAATCTAAATGTGAAGACCGGGGGCGGATAAAGAGTGTCGAATGGCTCGTTATTCAAGTGAGCGCAAGGCTGCTTT
>NZ_JAPCIZ010000035.1:0-45963 GCF_027707725.1 Aeromonas sp. QDB25
AGGGAGCGAATTCGTTCTGGCAACCCCTCCTCTGCAATAAAATTGTAAAAATCGGCACTTTTTTAGTTATTCATATCCAAGCACAGCTTTTATACAAACTTATCCACAGAAACCGGTGTTATCTTGCTAGAATGGCCGAAAACAAGGAGGCCAAGATGGACTTGCGACTAAGACCTTACAAGGGAAAACGCCCGCAACTGGGCAAACGGGTATATGTGGATCCCTGCGCCACCCTGGTGGGGGATATCCAGCTGGGTGACGATGCCAGCATCTGGCCCATGGTGGCCGCCAGAGGGGACGTCAACCATATCCGCATCGGTGCCCGCAGCAATATCCAGGACGGCACAGTGCTGCACCTGACCCGCAAGAGTGCCAGCAACCCCGGGGGCTATCCGCTGCTGATAGGTGAAGATGTCACGGTCGGTCATAAAGCCATGCTGCACGGTTGCACCATAGGCGACCGGGTGCTGGTCGGCATGGGGGCCATACTGTTGGATGGGGTGGTCGTCGAGGATGATGTGATGATAGGCGCCGGCTCTCTGGTGCCACCGGGCAAACGGTTAGAGGCCGGCTTTCTTTATATGGGCAATCCCGTCAAGCAGGCCCGCCCTCTCAAGCCGGCCGAGATCGCCTTCCTGAAGACCTCGGCCGACAATTATGTGCTGCTCAAGGATGAATACCTGCAAGAGGCCTGACCCTGCAGCCACAAACAGGAAGCCCGGCATGATGCCGGGCTTCTCTTCTTATATAACTATAGCTATGTGACCATCAGGCAGGATCAGTGGGCCTGATCCCAGTTGTCACCGGTGCCCGCTTCCACCACCAGCGGCACATACAGTTCGGCCGCACCCGACATCTTCTCCTTGATGAGGCCGATGTACTCTTCCAGCTTCTCTTCGCGGATCTCGAACACCAGTTCATCGTGTACCTGCATCAACATGCGGATCGACTCGTCTTCAATCCCGCGGATCCAGCCATCCACGTTGATCATGGCGCGCTTGATGATGTCGGCAGCCGTACCCTGCATGGGGGCGTTGATGGCGGCCCGTTCGGCCGCCTTGCGCAGACCGGCGTTGCGGGACTTGATATCAGGCAGATAGAGGCGACGGCCAAACAGGGTTTCGACATAGCCCTGGGTGTCCGCCTGCTGGCGGGTACGCTCCATGTACTCCAGCACACCCGGGTAGCGCTCGAAGTAGAGATCCATGTACTTCTGCGCTTCGGCGCGACCGATCCCCAGCTGCTTGGCCAGACCGAAGGCACTCATGCCATAGATGAGACCAAAGTTGATCGCCTTGGCGCTGCGACGCATGTCGCTGGTCACCGCATCGAGCGCGACGCCGAATACCTCGGCGGCGGTCGCCTTGTGGATGTCCTTGCCCTCGGCAAAGGCGGTCAGCAGCCCCTTGTCACCGGAGAGGTGGGCCATGATGCGCAGCTCGATCTGGGAGTAATCCGCCGCCACCAGCTTGTAACCGGCGCACGGAATGAAGGCCTGCCGAATGCGGCGCCCCTGTTCGTTGCGCACCGGAATGTTCTGCAGGTTGGGGTCGGTGGACGACAGTCGACCGGTCGCCGCCACCGCCTGGTGATAGGAGGTGTGCACCCGCCCGGTCTGCGGCTTGATCATCAGCGGCAGCTTGTCGGTGTAGGTGGACTTGAGCTTGGCCAGGCCACGGTGCTCCATCAGCAGACGCGGCAGCTCATAGGTCTCCGCCAGCTCGGCCAGCACCTCTTCCGCAGTGGATGGCGCTCCCTTGGGGGTCTTTTTGATGATCGGCAGCCCCAGCTTGGTGAAGAGGATTTCACCCAGCTGCTTGGGCGAGGAGAGATTGAACTCCTGCCCGGCCAGCTCGTGGGCCTGCTTCTCCAGCTCTGCCAGACGCACTTCGATCTCCTGGCTCTGCTGATGCAGCAGCTTGGGCTCGATGGTGGTACCGAGTCGCTCCATCCGCGCCAGCACCGGCAGCAGCGGCAGTTCGATCTCGCTGAACACCTTGGCAAGGCCCGGCTCGGCAGAGAGCTTGCCCCACAGTGCCTGATGCAGACGCAGGGTGATGTCGGCATCTTCCGCCGCGTAAGGAGCCGCCTGCTCCAGTTCGATCTGGTTGAAGGTGAGCTGCTTGACCCCCTTGCCGGCAATGTCCTCGAACGAGATGGTCTCGACGTTCAGATACCTGCGGGCCAGGGAATCCATATCGTGGCGGCTGGCGGTAGAGTTGAGCACATAGGATTCGAGCATGGTGTCGTAGGCGATACCCTGCAGCTCGATGCCGTGGTTGAGCAGCACGTTGCGGTCGTACTTGAGGTTCTGCCCCACCTTGAGACGGGTCGGATCTTCCAGCAGCGGTTTGAGCTTGCCCAGCACCACGGCCTCGGTCAGCTGTACCGGCGCCCCCAGATAGTCGTGGCCGAAGGGCACGTAGGCCGCCTTGCCCGGCTCGATGGCAAAGGAGACGCCCACGACGCGCGCTTCCATATAGTCGAGACTGGTGGTCTCGGTGTCGAAGGAAAACAGCGGCGCCGCCTGCAACCGTGCCAACCACTCATCGAATTCGGCCTCATCCAGAATGCAGCGATAGTCGGTTTCGATGGCGGCTGCCGGGGCGGCGCCTTCCTCATCACCTGCGGCTTCGCTCTCCTCGCCACCAGACTCCAGTTCTTTGATCAGGTTGCGCAGCTCGTACTCGCGGTAGACCGCCAGCAAAGCCTCCTTGTCGATGGGGCCAAGCTGCAGCTCTTCCAGACTCTGCTCCAGGACCACGTCGGTCTTGATGGTGGCCAGCACATAGGAAAGGCGCACCTGCTCTTCCTGCTCGCGGAACTTGTCGGCAAACGCCTTGGAGCCGCGGAAGCCGAGCGCCGCCACCTTGTCGAGGTTGGCGGCAATCTCGTCGATGCTGCCTATCCCCTGCAACAGAGCCAGTGCGGTCTTCTCGCCGACACCGGTCATGCCGGGAATGTTGTCCACCTTGTCCCCCATCAGCGCCAGGTAATCGATGATGAGCTCGGGCGGTACGCCGAACTTCTCGATCACCCCTTCCCGATCGGTCTTCACATCCTTCATGGTGTCGATCAGGGTGACATGGTCGGAGACCAGCTGCGCCATGTCCTTGTCGCCGGTGCTGATGAGCACAGGCAGCTGTTTCTCGGTCGCCTGACGGGCCAGGGTGCCGATCACGTCGTCGGCCTCCACCCCTTCGACCATCAGGAAGGGGAAACCCATCGCCTTGATCATCTGGTGGATAGGAGCGACCTGGCTGCGCAGATCGTCCGGCATGCTGGCGCGTGTTGCCTTGTATTCGGGATAGATGTCGTCACGGAAGGTCTTGCCCTTGGCGTCGAACACCACAGCCACGTGGCAGTCGGGGTACTGCTTGCGAAGGCTGCGCATCATGTTGGCCATGACACGGACGGCGCCGCTAGGCAAGCCGGTCGAGGTGCGCAGATCGGCCTGCTGCGAGGCAAAGAAGGCACGGTAAAGATATGAAGAGCCGTCGACCAGAATAAGAGGATTGCTAGGGGCCATGAAATCGTCCTGCCAAGAATAAACAGCCGCTAGGATGCCACAGGGCCCGCACCACACCAAGGGGACTCCCACCATCACCACGGCGCACCGGTGGGGCACATTGCTGTGGATAACTCTGTGCTCAAAAATGGCACCATTGCATCACGGCCGTGACAAAGCTGTGGATTAAAACAAAAAATATCTTTTAAAACATTACGTTGAGATCATGAAAACTCAACATGATGCACGCATCATGATCTCGATCAATGTGGAAAAAAATTCAAGGGGGGTACTGAGGCAGGATCCAAAACGAAACAATCCTAGCACAGGGAGATGACTTGACCAGCGGAGGTCGAACGATAACCATACAAAAGTACAACAATCTACCCTGGCTCACATTTTCAACAACGAGGAGTCTGTCATGAAAAAAGTGGCCGTGATCTTGAGTGGTTGTGGCGTGTTTGACGGCGCCGAAATCCACGAGGCCGTCATCAGCCTGCTGGCGCTGGCCCGTCAGGGAGCATCCGTTCAATGCTTCGCCCCCAATGTCCCTCAGCTTCATGTCATCAATCACCTGACCGGCGAGGTCAGCGAGGGAGAGAGCCGCAACGTGCTGGTCGAGGCGGCCCGCATCTGCCGCGGCCAGATCAGGGATGTAGCTGAACTGGATGCAGCCGACTTCGACGCCCTGCTGGTGCCGGGCGGCTTCGGCGCCGCCAAGAACCTGTGTGACTTCGCCATCAAGGGAGCAGAGTGCCGCATCCAGCCGGATGTGCTGAAGGCCTGCCAGAGCTTTGCCAGAGCAGGCAAACCGGCCGCCTACATCTGCATCGCACCGGCCATGATCCCGCTCATCTATGGCGCCGGCACCCTGGCCACCATTGGCAACGACGAGGGCGCCGCCAACGCCATCGAAGCCATGGGTGGCAGTCATCTCGACTGCCCGGTGCGCGAATTCGTGGTGGATCAGGAGCGCAAGGTCATCTCCACTCCTGCCTACATGCTGGCCAACAATATTGTGGAGGCGGCGGACGGCATCGAGAAGACCGTCAAACAGCTGCTGGCACTCTGATTGCCCGGCAGACCAAAACAAGCGGGCCGCTCAAGGAGCGGCCCGCTTTCATTCCGGTCAATCTAGACGGGATCAGATGGCATCGCCCATCTGGTCCATCTTGCCCAGCAGGGCACGCAGACGCTCTTGCCAGGCAACGTGCTCGTTGCGCAGTTGGTGGTTCTCGTCTTGCAGCTTGCTGTTCTGCTCTTTCAGCTCGTCCAGCTCCATCTTCAGCAAGGAGATGTTGTCGACGGCGGATTGTACTTTGGATTCGAGTTGCTCAAGGACTTCTAGTGACATATGCATACCTGTATGTTCAATTGCGATGCCCCACAGAGGGCGATTCAAGCGCGTGGAGCCAGCATACCCTGATGCGCTCGGCACAAACAAGCCAGCACGTTGCAAAATGCGCCCTGCGGCCCGGTATTGCTTAAATATGCGTCGGTTTTTCTCGCAGGCAGCAGGAACCTCGATCCCGGGCGTCCGCCGTGGCACAACCCGCCCTCCTGCCGATGCCGCCATCAGCCATGCAAGGCGATGAAGCCCCCCATCATCAGACAGGCCACGGCGTACATCAACAGGCCGTAGAGCAGGTTCCAGCGCAGCAGCAGCCCGGCGCTCAGGTTGTAGCGGGACGCCAGCGCCAGATTGGAGCCGGAGAGCGGGCTCGTCCCGGTCGCCAGCCCCCACCCCATGAGGAAGCACATGCCAAGCAGGCTGGGATCCGGTGCCAGCGGCCAGAGCAGCGGCGCCACCCCCGAGATGCTGATGAGAGGATGCACGCCCACTATGGCCACCAGGAAGATCAGCAGCAGGGTCAGGCAGGCTTCCAGCCAGCCGAAGTGGTTGAACAGCGGCAGGCCGTGGCCACTGCCAAAGTCCAGTACTGACAGCGCGCTGTTGATGCCAGCCGCCAGCAGGCCGGCCCCCAGAAACAGCACAAGCTGGCCACCGATGGCCGGGAAGCGCTCCACCACCTGGCGCTTGAGAGCAGCCCCTCGCCCCGCTTGCGGCATGAACAGCAAGGCCAGCAAGGGCGCCACCAGGGCGATCACCGCCAGAATGCTGAGTCCGGGCCAGAAACGGTGGATCACCAGCACCAGCAGTGCCAGGGTCACCGGTAGCCCCAGGGTCTGGAGCCGCAGCGGATAACCTTCAAAGGTCTCCACACCGAGTCGCTCTACCTGCCAGGCTGTCAGCCCCATGGCCAGCAAGGCCGCCAGTATGCCAAAAGGCAGTATGCTGCCCAGTTGCAGACCCGGTGCATAGGTGAGGGCCACCGCCATGGCGACGAAGAAGGGGGACCAAAACGCAGCCGCACAGAAGATCCGGCTCAGTACCATGACCTGACGCCGCTCCAGCGTCCCGTTGCGCTCCAGCCGATCGCCGATGATGAAGAGCACCGAAAGATTGATGACGGCCCCCAGCAGATTGAGGCTGGCCATGGTGCTCCACAGCCCCTTGCGGCCGGACCAGGAGGCGGTGCCTGTCAAGAGGCCGGAGGTGGCCAGATTGAGGGTGCTCACTGCGGCAAACATGGTCAGCATGTTGATGTTCGGCAAGAGCCAGTCACCTGGGCTGAGGCTGGCCCCCCGCCACCAGGAAAAGAGCAGCAGCAGGAGCGCCGCGCCGTAGAGGGCCAGCGCCTGGCGCCGTGCGGCCCCCACCAGCCAGGGCCAGGTGAGCAGGGAGGCGGCCCAGGCCGCGATGGCGGCGGGCCAGGGAGAGAAGTCCAGATAAAGGTGCAGCAGGTTGAGCAGCCACATCCCCAGGATCAGAAAGCCTGACCAGCGCTTGACCATACAACGGCCTCGGTCAGGGGATCAGAGGCACTGATCCATGTCCAGGGAAGGTTTGTCGCACTCGGGGCGGCCCACAATCCTGGCGGGCACGCCAGCGACCGTGGTGTGAGGCGGCACCGGGTTGATCACCACGCTGCCGGCACCGATCTTGGCGCCGACGCCCACCTCGATGTTGCCGAGGACCTTGGCCCCCGCCCCTATCATCACCCCTTCCCGGATTTTGGGGTGACGATCGCCACTCTCCTTGCCGGTCCCTCCCAGAGTCACACTCTGCAGGATGGAGACGTCGTTCTCGATGACGGCGGTTTCCCCGACCACGATACCGGTGGCATGGTCAAACATGATGCCCTTGCCGATGCGGGCGGCCGGGTGTACATCCACGCCGAACACCACGGAGATCTGGTTTTGCAGATAGAGCGCCAGGGCACGGCGTCCCTGACGCCACAGCCAGTTGGCCACCCGATACCCCTGAAGAGCATGGAATCCCTTGAGGTAGAGCAGCGGGGTGGAGAAGAGGTCGACCGCCGGGTCGCGATCCTGCACCGCGCAGATGTCGGCGGCCACTGCGGCCAGCAGCTCGGGCTCGCTGCGCAGGGCCAGCTCGATCACTTCCCGCAAGGCGATGGCAGGCATGGTGGTGCTGTCGAGCTTGTTGGCGAGCTGGAAGCTCAGCGCCGAGCGCAAATCCCGGTGATTGAGAATGGTGGAATGAAAGAAGCTGGCCAGCATGGGCTCCTGGGCCGCCATGCTCTGCGCTTCCTGCTGAATTTTTTGCCAGGTTCTGGCAACCAGATCATCCATGTTGCAGCCTACTGTTGTTCAGGGTGAGTGCTTTGTCGTTCTTTTGTCAGCACCGAGATGGGGTCCATGTGAATGATCACATCCATCCGCTCGAAGGCCTGGCGGACGGCCAGTTCAGCCTCGTCGGCTATCTGATGGGCCCTGACCAGAGGCAGTTGATCATCGAGTTCCAGATGCAACTGCACGAAACGGGTCGGCCCGGATTGGCGGGTACGCAGGTCATGTACGCCATGCACCCCCTCTACGGCGCAGCAGAGGGCCATTATTCTCGCTTGTTCCTCCTCTGGCAACTGACGATCGAGCAGGGCCTGCACCGATTCGTAGCCGATATGGACAGCCCCCCACACCAGGAACAGACCGATCAGAATGGCAAACAGGCCGTCGGCCCAGTACCACCCCTGCCCCGCCAGCACCAGTGCCACCAGCACGCCGCCATTGAGCAGCAGGTCGGAACGGTAGTGCAGCATGTCAGCCTTGATGGCCACACTGTTGGTCTTGCGGATGACAAAGCTCTGGAAGCTCACCAGCAGCAGGGTCAGCACGATGGAGCCGACGCTGACCCAGATCCCGGCCTCCAGGCGCACCACGGGCACCTGATTCAGCATCGACGAGATGCCGTGCATCACCAGCAGCAGGGCGGACCCCGAGATGAAGGCCGACTGCACCAGACCCGCCAGGGACTCCGCCTTGCCGTGGCCGAAGCGATGCTCTTCGTCGGCAGGGGCCAGCGCATAACGGATGGCCAGCAGATTGATGAGAGAGGCGCTGATGTCCATGAAGGAATCGGTCAGGGATGCCAGCAGGCTGGATGAATCCGTCATCAGCCAGGCGATCAGTTTGCCCAGGATGAGCAGGGTGGCGGTGGTCACAGCGGCCATGCTGGCCAGGGTGACCCAGCGGGAATAGTGTTGGTGGCTCAAAACCGGCTTTCCTCCGACGCGTAAAAACTTATTATACCCTGACCCGGACGTCAGTTTGGCGTGCAAAATCAACAGAGTGACTCCCAGATGAACAAAATACTCCTGGTCGACGACGATCTCGAACTGACCCAGCTGCTCACCGAAATCCTGACCCTGGAGGGGTTTGAGGTCACCGTCGCCGAGGATGGGGAAGAGGGATTGCAGCGACTGGCAGAACAGGCATTCGACCTGGTGCTGCTGGACGTCATGATGCCCAGACTCAACGGTTTCGCGATGCTGACCCGGCTGCGCAAGACCCACGACACCCCGGTGTTGATGCTGACCGCCCGTGGCGACAGCCAGGATCGGGTCAACGGGCTGGAGGCCGGTGCCGACGACTATCTCGCCAAGCCGTTCGACGACAGGGAACTGCTGGCCCGGGTGCGCGCCATCCTGCGCCGTACCCAGGGCACCCAGCCCCAGCGCGGCGGCAGCTCGGAAGAGGTGCGCTTCATGGATCTGGTGCTGCAGCCCGGCCTGCAACAGGCTCGCTGCGACGATCAGTTGCTGGAACTCACCGCCACCGAGTTCGGCCTGCTGGAGTGCCTGCTGCGCAATCCGGGCCAGATCGTCAGCAAGGGCCTGCTCTCCGAGCAGGTGCTGGGCAAGAAGCTCGAACCCTTCGATCGGGCCATCGACATGCACCTGAGCAACCTGCGCAAGAAGCTGCCGGAACGGGCCGACGGCCAGCCCCGCTTCAAGACGGTGCGGGGACGAGGCTACCTGTGGCTGGAGCAGGCATGAAATCGGCCCGCACCTTCAACGGCCTGTCCACCCAGATCTTCCTCTGGTTCTGGTTCATCCTGCTGCTGGTCGTGGCCGCGGTGGTAATCCTCCCCACCCTGGACCCCCGCAACATCATCCCGCTGCCGGCCCACGAGATCACCCGTCTCAACAACAACCTGGCGGCGCTGCAACGGGGCGCGGATCCCGAGCAGGATTTCGATCTGGCCAAGGCCATCGATGCCGCGGGCCTCTTGCCGGTGGACAACATCTATCTACGCGATGCCAAGGGGCAGATGCAGTCCAGCACCCGGCTGAGCAAGTTCGTGATCCGTTTCATGCTCGACTCGGACAACCCGGCCAAGCCCATGCTGGGCAGCGAACACCAGCGCGCCATCGCCGGCCCCTTCCAGATGGTCCATCACGGCCAGACCTATCACGTCTATTTCGGTCTGAATGTCGAAAACTCCTACCTGTTCCTCTTCATCCAGATCCTGGATCACCCCATCCAGATCCTGGGCATCGCCATGCTGGTCAGCACCCCGCTCTGTCTGTTGCTCGCCTGGCGCCTGACCCGCCCCATACTGCAGTTGCAGCAGTCGGTCTCCCAACTCGCCCAGGGCAACCTGGAAATACAGATCCCCAACCTGGGGCGGCGCGACGAGATAGGCCAGCTGGCCGAACATGTCAGTCGCATGGTCGATACCCTCAAGGACATGATCCAGAAGCAGAAGCAGCTGCTCTCCGACATCTCCCACGAGCTGCGCAGCCCCCTGACCCGCATCCAGCTCGCACAGGCGCTGATCCGCCGCAAGCAGGGGGACAGCGCCGAGCTGGCGCGCATCGAAGGGGAGATAGCCCGGCTCGACAAGCTGATTGGGGATCTGCTGGATCTGTCGCGGGTGCAGCAACATGTGGAAGCGCCGGTGACGCTGCCCCTGGCGGAGCTGCTGGAGCCCATCCTGGACGATGCCATGTTCGAGGCAAACCAGAACGGCAAACAGCTCAGGCTCCCTTCCCTGCCCGCCGAATCCCTCACCATGTGGCCGGAGCTGCTGGCGCGCGCCCTGGAAAATCCCCTGCGCAACGCCCTCAAGTATGCCCGCGAGTTCATCAAGGTGGACTGGTACCGGGAGGGACGGGAATGGGTGATAACCATACGGGATGACGGCCCTGGCGTGCCGGTGGAGCAGCAGCCCCGGTTGTTCCTGCCCTTCTTTCGGGTGGACGATGCCCGCAACGCCAAGACCGGGGGCACTGGTCTCGGCCTTGCCATCGCCGCCGAGGCGATCCAGCGTCATGGGGGGACCATCCGGGCCAGCAGCAATCAGCCGACCGGACTGGTCATCACCATCCGTCTGCCCATGCCCTGACCTCCCCCTTTTCATCGGCACGGGTGCTGGGTATGCTGGCGCCCGTTTCGCACCAGCCCAGGATCCTTCCATGCTCGATATCGTGCTCTACCAACCGGAAATCCCCCCCAACACCGGCAACATCATTCGCCTCTGCGCCAATACCGGCTACCGGTTGCACCTGATAGAGCCCCTGGGGTTCGAGTGGGATGACAAGCGGGTCAAGCGGGCCGGGCTCGACTATCACGAGTTTGCCGACGTCAAGCGCTGGCCTGACTATGAGGCGTTTCTGGCGGCCGTCGCCCCCCAACGGGTCTTTGCCTGCACCACCAAGGGACGCACCGCCCACTCGGCGGCCCGGTTTGCCCCCGGTGACGCCCTGCTGTTCGGGCCCGAGAGCCGAGGCCTGCCTATGGAGATCATCGAGGGCCTGCCATTCGAGCAGCGGCTGCGCATTCCCATGCTGCCCCAGAGCCGCAGCATGAATCTGGCCAACGCCGTCGCGGTGTTCGTCTACGAGAGCTGGCGACAGTTCGACTATTCAGGCTCGCTCTGACCGCTGACGATATTGGCAAGGCGGCCAGGATTCAGACTGACTGCGCCGTCCCCTGCCCCGCCAGCAGCCGTCCATCACGTTCCAGTCGCCAGCAGAGCCAGCCCAGCGTCAGGCCACGACCGGCCATCAGGGCACTCATGGCGGCCCACAGGGCCGCCACACCCCATCCCTGGCAGAGCCACCAGATGGGAAAGAAGCCGGCAAACACCGCCACCAGCATGCTGTTGCGCATCTCCCGGGCCCGGGTGGCGCCGATAAAAACCCCGTCCAGCAGGAAGCACCAGACAGCCAGCAGCGGCATGGCCACCAGCCAGGGGAGCTGACGTTGCGCCTCGGCGATCACCGCCGGTATGTCGGTAATGTGGCGGATGAGCCAGTGGCCCCCCAGGGCAAACGAGAGGGTGAATGCCAGGGCGATCAGCAGCGCCCAGCCCAGATTGAGGACGATGGCCTCCCGCAGCAGCGGCCTATCACGCCGCCCGATGGCGCGCCCTACCATGGCTTCCACCGCATAGGCAAATCCATCCAGCCCGTAGGAAATCAGCATCAGGAAATTGAGCAGCACCGCATTGGCGGCCACCGCCACATCCCCCAGCCTGGCCCCCTGCAGAGTCATGAACACGAAGCAGAGTTGCAGACAGAGGGAGCGGATGAAAATATCCCGGTTCAGGGCGAGCAGCCGCAGCAGGGCCGGCCACTGGCGCCAGCGCTGCCAGGCGTTGTGCCACACCCCGGGGTC
The DNA here is from genome assembly GCF_027707725.1 of Aeromonas sp. QDB25. Lineage (NCBI taxonomy): Bacteria > Pseudomonadati > Pseudomonadota > Gammaproteobacteria > Aeromonadales > Aeromonadaceae > Aeromonas > Aeromonas sp. QDB25. Next base: position 11,495 of record NZ_JAPCIZ010000035.1, read on the forward strand.
AAGTCGGCGCAGATGCCGGCTCACCAGCCAGAACCCCACCCCGAGCGCGCTGTAATCCGCCAGCAGGGACGCTGCGGCCACCCCTTTCACCTGCCAGCCCAATCCCAGCACGAACCAGGCATCCAGCACCATGTTGACGAGATTACCCAGGATCAGCAGCAGCATGGGACTGCGTGCATCCTGCATGCCCAGCAACCACCCCATGATGACCAGATTGCACAAGGCCGCCGGGGCGCTCCAGATCCGCACCGATACATACTGACCGGCATAGGTCTGTACCTCGGAAGAGGCGCCACCGAGGGCGATGATGGCAGGCAGGAACGGCAACAACAGGAGCAACAGCGCCATGCCCAGTCCGATCGCCAAGCCCAGGGCCCGCGCCAGGGTGTCGAGCTGCCCTTCGGCATGGGCTGCACCCTGAGCCTGGGCAGTCAGCCCTGTTGTGGACATGCGCAGGAAGCCAAGCAACCAGAACAGCAGATTGATGAAGGTCGCACCGACCGAGACGCCGCCGAGAAACCAGGCCTGGCCAAGATGACCGATCACCCAGGTGTCCACCAACCCCAGCAAGGGCGTGGTGACGTTGGAGAACACCATGGGCAGGGCCAGGGCGAAGACGGCTCTGTGGCGGCGAGGATCCTTCAACCAGGCGGGAATCAGCATGGTGCGCGCCGGGATCACTCGCCAGCCAGCCGCACGATGCGCGCGAAGTCGGCCACCATGGCCTGCATGTCCACGTGGGGCACCTCACCCGGTGCCACTTTGGGTCGGAAGGTGGCCACCAGCTTCCCCTCGGGGTTGATCAGCACGATGGAGGCGGAGTGGTCGATCAGGTAGTCCTTGCGATCCCCTTCCACGATGGAATAGACCAGCCCCAGATTGCGGACCAGAGGAAAGAGGGCACTGTGAGGTGCTGTCGCCGCCTTGAACTCGGGCTCGAAGAAGGCGGTATAGCTTTTCAGGCGGGCGCTGTCATCCCGCTGGGGATCCGCCGAGATGAATACCACCTGGCTAGTGGGGGCTATCTTCTTCAACGCCGGATAGACGCTGCGCAGGTCCGCCAGCGTGGTCGGACAGACATCCGGGCAGTAGGTGTAGCCGATGAACAGAAAGCTCCAGTGTCCCGTCAGGTTGGCAGGGGTAAAGGGCTGTGCATCCGCATCCGTGAGGGTAAACGGGTTGATGTCTCGCCCCGCCGGGTAGTAATCGGCCTGTTCCGGCACCGCGGGCTGACTCCAGTAATAAGCCGCAGCAATGGCGCCGATGAACAGCAACAGCAGCAGGTAAAAGCGTGGTTTAACCATATAAAACAAAGCCTTGCTTATGTTAGAAGCCCTAGGGGCAAAACCGGTAGGGGTCATTGTAACCCGCCCGCCCCCGCCGCTGGCTAGTCTTGCATCCCGGCGGGAAAGCGTCTGTGCCATGGATAAGCCGCATCGGCGCCAAAACAAGAGCCCCGCTCTGGCGGGGCTCTTGTCTGTACAGGAAGAGGGATCAGGGCCGCAGCCTGTGCTGCGGCTGGGCACGTCTCAGGGGGACGCGCAGCGGGATGACGGGGGCAGTCCAGGGCTCATCCGGCAATCCGATGTCGTGATGACGGCGAAACAGACGAACCAGGCGGACAATCTTGTCTTTGGGGCACCCAAGCCAGATGGTCCAACCATCTCCCTTGTGATAGACCCAGAGCGCATAGAACCATGTCATCCGACTGCCCTTGATGAATCGGGTGATGGAAGATGCGGGCGCTGCGGCCGGCACCGGATCCCACGGCGAGCTTGAAGCCATACCTGTCCTCCTTGCTCAACAGGTCACGCTGACGGGTCTCTTTGTCCCCAACGACGAACCAACCACGGCAGCGTACTGACTGTACGAGTCCCCAGTCTGAGGCGACTCTCCCTTCTGCGCACCGACCCGGCGATCATGCATCCCTGCCATGGCGTACTGCCCGGTGCGACTCCCCCTTCCCTGATCACCGACCATGACAGGGGCCTTATCAAAGGATATATCCGAAATGCATGTCGTGCGGCGAGACTGTGCGCACAGGAAGGAGAAGCGAAAAGGTGGGGAGGGAGATGCCATCGGCAGATGAAAATGAAGAGGCCTCCCGCAGGAAGCCTCTTCATCGCATCGGATGCTTACATCCAGTCAGCGTTGCGGATCACGCCGACCGCCAGGCCCTCTATGGTGAGGTGCTGACTGGCGAGATCCACCTCGATTGGGGAGAGCTCTTCGTTTTCCGGCAGCAGCCATACCTGGCTGCCCTTGCGCTGGAAGCGCTTGACGGTGACGTCCTCGTCGAGCCGTGCCACCACGACCTGGCCGTTGCGTACCTCCTGGGTCTTGTGTACCGCCAGCAGGTCCCCGTCCATGATGCCGATGTTCTTCATGCTCATGCCCTGCACCCGCAGCAGGAAGTCTGCCCGCGGGTGGAACAGGGCGGGATCCACCTGGTAATGGCTCTCGATGTGTTCCTGGGCCAGGATGGGTTCCCCGGCCGCCACCTTGCCGATCAGTGGCAGGCCGTTTTCTTCAGGCTGCACGTCCTCTTCTTCGAGCAGCAGACGAATGCCGCGGGACGTACCCGGCATGATCTCGATGACCCCTTTTTTGGCCAGGGCCTTCAGATGTTCTTCGGCCGCGTTGGCCGACTTGAAGCCAAGCTTCTGGGCAATCTCGGCGCGAGTCGGCGGCATGCCGGTCTCGTTCATGTTCGCCTTGATGAGCTCGAGTACTTCAGCCTGGCGAGGGGTAAGGGGTTTCATAGCATGGGCACCTGTCTTTTTATACAGCACACTGGCAGTATATACAGTGCTGGGGCCAAGGCAAGGCGCAACTGGCATTTGTCGCGACCCGACGCACATTTGTCCCTCCCCCTGCTCTGAAGTGCCGACTCATCGTACCTCTCGGCGACAAGCAGCCGGTGATTTGCTATGCTCACGCCGCATTTTTTTGGAGAGCAGACGCACATGTCCCTTGGACAGAAGATTTCCAGAGCCATCCTGCAATGGCCGGTCAGCGGCTTGGTCAATCACAAGAGCCTGCCGGAAAACCCCATCACCGAGCTCAAGCTGGATCCGGCCAGACCCATCGTCTATGCCCTGAAGACCAGCTCGATCACCGACCTGATGACCCTGCAACAGTGCTGCGAGGATCTCGGCCTGCCCGGCCCCTTCACGCCGCTGGAACTGAACGGTCAGCTGCTGCCACGCTACGTCTGTCTGGATCGTCCGCCTCCCCTGTTCGGCACGCGCAACAAGCCGCTCCCCTTCCTGCAGGAGTTCCACCAGCTGCTGGACCTGCACAAGCAGGATCCGGCGCTGGACATCCAGGTAGTACCCGTCACCCTGTTCTGGGGCCGCGCCCCGGGCCGGGAAGGCGAGGAGGCCTCCGGCTGGAACATCATCAGCAGCCTGGCGCCAAACCGCCTGAAGAAGGCGCTGATCGTGATCCTGAAAGGGCGCGAGAACCTGGTGCGCTTCTCCCCGCCCCTCTCCCTGCGCTACATGGCGGACAAGCACGGCACCGACGAGGCCATCGCCCACAAGCTGGCGCGGGTGGCCCGCACCCACTTCAGCCGCCAACAGCTGGCCGCCACCGGACCCAAGTTGCCGAACCGCAACCTGCTGTTCAAGCAACTGCTGGATTCGAGCGTGATCCAGCAGGCCATCGAGGAGGAGGCCAGACGGGAAGGGATCAGCCTGGAGAAGGCGCAAAAGCGTGCCCACGGCTACATGGACGAGATCGCCTCCAATTTTTCCTATCGGTTGATCCGCCTCGGGGAGAGTTTCCTCGGCTGGCTGTGGAACAAGCTCTATCGCGGCCTCTCGGTCAACGGAGCAGAGCAGGTGCGTCAGCTCGCCCAGGAAGGGCATGAGATCGTCTACGTCCCCTGCCATCGCAGCCACATGGATTACCTGCTGCTCTCCTACGTCATCTACCACCAGGGCATGGTGCCACCCCACATCGCGGCGGGCATCAACCTCAACTTCTGGCCGGCAGGCCCCATCTTCCGCCACGGCGGCGCCTTCTTCATCCGCCGCACCTTCAAGGGCAATCCGCTCTACAGCACGGTATTCCGGGAGTACCTCAACCTGCTGTTTGCCAAGGGCTACTCGGTGGAGTTCTTCACCGAGGGCGGGCGTTCGCGTACCGGTCGCCTGCTGCCCCCCAAGACCGGCATGCTGGCCATGACCCTGCAGGCCATGATGCGCGGGCTGGACAGGCCGGTCACCCTGGTCCCCGTCTACCTCGGCTACGAGCACGTGATGGAGGTGAACACCTACCACAACGAACTCAAGGGGAGCCGCAAGGAGAAGGAGAGCTTCCTGCAGGTGCTCGGCATCCTGCGCAAGCTGCGCAACTATGGCCGTGGCTTCGTCAACTTCGGTGAGCCGCTGACCCTCAACAATTACCTCAACGAGCACGTGCCCAGCTGGAAGGATCACATCGGTGAGGAGGAGCGTCCCGAGTGGATGGCCTCCACCGTCAACCAGCTGGCCGAGCTGCTGATGACCCGCATCAACGATGCCGCCGCCGTCAACGGCCTGACCCTGAGTGCCCTGGCCCTGCTGGCCGCCGAGCGCCACGCCCTGACCCGGGACGAACTCCAGGCCCAGCTCAACACCTATCTGGACCTGCTCAAGCAGGTGCCCTACAGCCCGCACAGCACCATGCCGGACGAGGACGCCAGGACCCTGCTGGAGCAGGCGATGGAGCTCAACAAGTTCGAGGTGAGCGAGGACAAGCTGGGCCAGATCATCAGCCTGGACCGCTATCAGGCGATCCTGCTCACCTACTACCGCAACAACATACTGCACCTGTTCGCCATGCCCTCCCTGGTGGCGGCCCTGATCGAGCGGTGCGAGGGGATCTCCCGCAGCGAGATCGTCGCCCGCTGTGTCGACATCTACCCGCTGCTCAAGACCGAACTCTTCCTGCGCTATGAAGAGGACGAGCTGCCGGAGCTGATCGATGCCCTGCTGGCCGAGCTGTTGCGCCAGCAACTGGTCGAGGCACGCGACGGCGGCTACTGGGTCAACCCCGGCAACCAGATGCGCCTGCTGCTCTTGGCCGAAAGCATCCAGGAGACCCTGCAGCGCTACGCCATCGTGCTGACCCGCATGCTGGCCCAGCCCCACATCGAGGCGGAGCAGCTGGAAGCGGACGGCCTGATGATGGCGGAGCGTCTCGGTACCCTGCACGGCATCAACGCCCCCGAGTTCTTCGACCAGAAGCTGTTCAGCACCCTGATCCACACCCTGCGCAGCGAAGGCTATCTGGATCCGGGTTGCAAACCGGATCTCGGCCGCTTCCAGGCATTGGCCGACAACATAGTGCCGCTGCTCAGCAACAAGATCCGCCGCACCATCCAGGCGGGCAACCGGCTCTGAGGCGTCGACACCCAACAAAAAGGCCGCATCATGCGGCCTTTTTTCATCAAGGAAGGGGGCGGGTTAGAGGTAGTGAACCATCACCCCGAGCAGCACCAGCGCCCCCACGTAGTTGTTGTTGAGGAAGGCCTGGAAGCAGGCTTCCCGCTGCCGCCCCCGGATCAGTCGCTGCTGGTAGACGAACAGCGCCGCCGCCCCCAGCAGTCCCCAGTAATAACCGGATCCCAACCCCATCAGCTGCCCGACCCCCAGCAGGATCAGCAGGGTCGCCAGTTGCAGCGCGCCGATGATCCGCTTGTCGTGACGGCCGAACAGGATGGCGCTCGATTTCAGGCCGAGCTTGAGGTCGTCATCCCTGTCCACCATGGCGTACTCGGTGTCATAGGCGATGGTCCACAGCAGGTTGGCAAGAAACAACAGCCAGGCTTCCGGCGGCAGGGCATTGGCCTGGGCCGCATAGGCCATGGGAATGGACCAGGAGAAGGCCATGCCGAGCACCAGCTGGGGGATGGGGATGAAGCGCTTCATGAAGGGGTAGCAGACCGCCAGCAGCAGACCGGCGAAGGACAGGCTGATGGTGAGCGGGTTCAACGTCAGCACCAGGGCGAACGAGAGAAGCGCCAGCACGGCGAACAGCACCAGCACTTCCCGCTCGGCGACCCGCCCCATGGGCAGTGGTCGCCCGGCGGTGCGTTTCACATGACCGTCGAAGTTGCGATCCGCATAGTCATTGATGACACAGCCGGCGGAGCGCATCAGGAAGACGCCCACCACGAACACGGTCAGGATCCAGGGGTCAGGCAGGCCACCAGCCGCCAGACAGAGCGCCCACAGGGTCGGCCACAGCAGCAGCAGGGTACCGATGGGCTTGTCGATGCGGGCCAACTGCGCATAGGCCAGTCCCCGCTCCTTGGTTAACAGCTTCACTCCAGCTCCTTATCCGATGGCAACGAATGAGACGATAGCGAGGGCAGGAAAAGTTCATGGACCAGCAGTGGCCATTGCCCCAGAAACAGGCGGGAACGACGCCCCCAGACGGTGGCGGCCGGACACCAGGGATTGCTCGCTATCTCGAAACAGGCCAGTTGCAGGTGATCCCGCCGCGCCGGTGCCTCACCGAAAATGCGCTCTCCCAGCGGCTGCTCTCCCAGATCCTGCAAACCGCCCCCCTGCAAGGCCGCTTCGGCAAACAGGGTCCAACCCAGGATGGCAGGCCCGCCATCACCGTGCAGGATCACCTCGCGGCACATGCCCACGGGGGCCGACACCGCCACCAGCGCCTGCTCGTCCACCGTCAGCGACACGGCGCGATTGCCGAGCAGTTGCACCGAGAGATGATGATTGTAACGACGCAGGCGCCGGGTCATGGAATCGGCCTCCAGCAACCAGGGACGCAGCGCCTCGGGCGGTTCGCACTCTGCAGGCGCCCGCCACGGGACGAGCTGGACGAGGGGAACAGTCAACTCGGACTTCACAGCTTCACCATCCGGAGATTTCCGTTGTCAGGTTAAAAACCGGTTTATTATCCGTAAATCAATGGCGAATTGTAAGAACATCCGTGCTTGACGGCCCCGATGGCAGCATCAAAAATGGGGCATCCGTCGCTGCCGAGCCATCCAGATGAAGATCTTCAGAATTCTGCTGCTGTCCCTGGGGTGTACCCTCTTGAATACACAGGCCTTCGCCAATGAGGAAGAGGCCACCGATCCCGCCTCCTCCGCCGTCCAGCCGGGATTCGCCTATCACGCTCTGGATCCGGACATCATCACCAACTACCTTGGCGACGGCAAAACCCTCGGCTATGTACGGGTGACGGTAGAGCTGATGGCCACGGACGCTGCCGACCTCAAGTTGCTGGAGCAGCACGACCCCCTGATCCGCGACGCCATCATCCGGCTGATTGGCAGCAAGACGGGCGCACAGATCAAGTCCCTGGTGAACCGGGAAGAGCTGCGCAAGGAGTGTGAGGCCAAGGTCAACGAACTGCTGGTCAAGGAGACGGGCAAGAAGGCGGTCCGCGAGCTCATCTTCACCAAATACCTGTACCAGTAACCACACCGGGAGGGGTCCTGCCCCTCTCACCCGTTGCATTCACTGTCGAGGACGTCATGGGTCACAAGACGCTGTGTGAGTGGCGCCGTCACGAGATCCCCGCCGATCTCAAGACGCTGCGCAAGATTGTGCGCAAACCCAAATTCGTGTGTGGCAAGTGTGCCCGCAGCGCCAATGACAAGGATTACCTGTGCCAGCCGCTGCGGCTGAAACATAAGGAAGGGTAGGTCCCTCTTCTCACGAAGAGATTCACGCAAGATTTCAGAAGAGAGAGGAAGGCTGATTTATTGATCAGTCCAGCCATGGCGACCCTGTTCAAACAGGCGACGGGCCTGCACGTCGTTGGGACAGACGCCGCGATACTCCTCTCCCGACCGTCCTGCCAGATAGAGATGCTCGGGTCGGCAATACCAGGCCAGCCCCTTCTGGCGACCCAGCTCCCAAAGGGCAACGTCCACTTTTTCCCCGCACTGGGTCTGGTGAAATGCCACCCGATCGCCAGCAAAACCGAGCTTGCCGTCCGCCTCTCCCACGTCGCTCCACACCTTCTCGCAAGGGTCGTCGGAGTTGGAAACACAGCCCCCGAGCAGGGCGGCACAAAACATGATGACGAGTGAGCGCATATTCATCCTTGGCGTCGTTGGAATCGTTGTTGAGCCGCTGCCTGCCTCGTACAGCGTCATTTGAGCAGTTCATTCTAACCAGCCCGCCCCGTTCTCACCAAGGGCTGCCCCCCTCGCCACACAAAAAATCGGGCGGGCACCAGGCCCGCCCTCAGGTGTTACAGGGAATCACTGATCGTCGAGAGGGTCATAGTCCTGCCAGCTCTCGTCATCCAGCTCCTCCAGCTCGTCTTCCCAGGATTCCGGCTCCCAGTCATCATCGAGATCGAAATCAGGCGTCTGCGTACCCATGCTCATTCTCCTTGGATAGTGCACCGGCCTACAAAGTCTATCCAGAATAATGGGGCTCGCAATTGGCTCCATTTAAGGCCCCCCCCCCCAGCGTGCGCCCCGCAATTTTCACCTGCGTGATGGCCTCGCAGCATCCACCACCTGCTCCAGTCCGATCTCAGTCACCGCCTGGGCTGGCGGGCAAATCCCGCGCCAGTCGCCGCTACGCCAGTTGACGACGCGCCAGCGGGCACATCACCGAATGCACCCTGCAGTTGCACGTTGCGCAGGATGAAAGGCATTACACTGGTGGGCAGATCGAAGCCGCCCGCTAGACCGCAGACCGCAGACCGCAGACCGCAGACCGCAGACCGCCATAGTTCATCTGGGCCAGCAGCTTGGCCAGCTCCAGCAATTCGCTGCGCGGCACTATGTGACTCGCTCCCAAGGCGGTCAGTATGGCCCCCCTGCTCTTTGTGGCGACCGGTCAGGGCAGCCACCTAATAACCAAGGGCCGCCAGCAGGGACACGGCTGTGAGACCAGCGGTGCCGTTGCACATGGCCTGGTGTTGATCCAGCCCGGCGGGCAAGGGCAACAGCCAGTCAGCCTTGAACATGTGTGCCTCTCTATGGGTGAAGGGGTAACATTCACTCGATCTCATCATCGGCGATCACGCCCGCGACTCTGGCATTAAGCTGCCAACGCAGCAATGCCGGATAAGCCTGCATCCGCTGCCGCTGCACCTCATCGATCGGCTGTACGGCCTCACCCAGATACCAACTCTCTCCTGGGACCCAAAGATACCTGACCGGATTGCCAGTCAGGGGGTAGGCACCATTAGCATCAATCCAGACCGTCTCGTTGTAACCAAACGCCCGCGTCGGATCGTCCTGTGGCGCCAACAAATTACGTCCACCAAGCGCCTGGTAGGGTACGTCCGAGAGGCTGAAGGCGTAGAGCGTCGGGAAGATGTCCTTGTGGGAGCCTGGGCGCGCCGACTCAAAACGCCAGGGTACCCGATCCAGAATGGCTTTCGGCACATAGAGATAGAAAGGCACCGCCCGATCGAGCATCTGCTCGGCGGGATAGTAAGCCTTAACCCTGCGCATCTGGTGATCGCCGCTGGCAGCGATCAGCGTGTGGGAGCCGAGCGCAGATTCTTTGATATCAGCCACGAAACGCCCGAAGGCATCCGCCGCATATTGGTAGGTGCGTAAGATATTCAGCTGATCAATCTGGCCATCTTCGGCGTGACGTCGCACCCCGTCGGTCACGGCCACCGGCTGCGGCACATAATGGGACGGCACCACATAAGGGGGGTGATTGGTCACGGTCAAAATACTGATGAAGAGCGGCTGTTTCGCCTCTTTGAGCAACTTCTCAGCCAGGTGATAGGCATATTCATCAGGCACACCCCAATCCGTCATTTCCTTGGCCGACTCCGGATACATCTCCAGCAGGGCATTCTGGTCATATAACGCATCAACCCCCTGCACCGGCAAATAATTGGCCAGATTGCGCCACATCATATTACCTGGCGAGATGAAGATAACGCGATAACCCGCCTGTTTATAAATAGAGAATGGCGTACCGGTCAGCGCCTTGGACTGTGCCGAAGAGTGGCTAAGGTTCTCCATGGGGCTATGGAAAAACAGCGCAGCCAGAGACGGAGCGGTGCCATTCCCCTCCGACACGAAACGCTTGAATACGAAATCCTGCCGGAACGGCTCGCGCAAACTGCCCAGCAGATCGTTTTTACCCGGCTCATCCAGTGCCAGCATATTGCTGCCAAAACTCTCCATCAGACTCATCACCACATGGGGTTTGTGGTCAGCAAGCCATGTATTGATCGGGGTCCGTCCTGCTAATGAATCAAGCCCAGCGGCCTTAAGCAGTCTTATTTTTTCGGCGGCATCGACTATCTCAAACTGAATATCAGCCTGATAATCCTTGATGGCCCAATCAATCGCCATCAAGCCATTGGGCGTCAATTTATTGAGCACCGTCAGGTCAGAAACCTGAGCATTGGCACGACGAAGAGGGAAAGTCCCCACGCTACCCCGTGCGGCAACGGCGATCAGGATGACCGAAAGAACCAACACCACCCAGAACAGGGCACTCGGCCAAGGCCGCAGCGTCATGGATCGGACACGATAACTGAACCAGACAGGAGGAAGTGCCAACAGGGTAGCGGCGATACCCCCTTTAATAACCGGATAGTCCTGCCACATATTGGCCAACACGGCGCAGGTATCATCGTCAACCAGACCAAAGGCGAACACATCGATATGGTTGTGATAGGTCTGGTAATAGAAATAATTGCCGATTGCAACGCTAGCCACAATAAATGCCACCCACCCAAACCACAGCGGCAAACTGCGCCACAGATATCCCCAGCCCTTGCTCCAACCGGCAAGTCCCAACCCGAACAACAGGAAAGGCGCGACCGCCATCCCCGCGATACGCAGATCATAGCGCAACCCGGTGACCCACATCCTCAGCAGATCGTCCCCCTTGTCGGCCACCAGATCGGGCTCGACGAAGGAGTTATACATTACGACTCGCGCCACCATAAGGATTAATGTCAACCAGATAAGTTGAGGCCAAAGTATGGGTAATAATTGTTGAAGGCGGCGTTGATACATTATTATTGACTCATGTTATTGGATATGAATTTTAAAAAAACAATTATATCAATATGTTAATTCTTTTCGCCAACTAACGTTCTTGGATACCTCTCGTGCGGGGCAGCCTACCGCGACAGTATTTCCCTGAACCTTATTAGTGACAACAGAATTTATTCCAATAACACAACCATCCCCAATATCCCCCCCCTTTAGGACAACAACGCCATCGGCCAACCATACTTTATTACCAATTGTTATATTTTTTGCATAATTCATCCTTTCTCCACTTCTAATAATATCATGCCCATCCGACGTCATTACCTTCACATTCCTTGAAAACATACAGTAATCACCTATCGTCAAACTAATATCTCTTTCACGACAAGAAAGGTATGTATTCTCGCCAACAACCGTATTGGCACCAATATTTATATGGCAATTAATACCATCAATCTCTATGTTAACCCCCCTTAGATTTACATCAGGATGGAGTGTCAGCGAACAGCCATGTCCCTTTAGGGATATTTTGCATCTTCTCACCCGTACTCGCCCAGAAATATTTATTTCATTTCCAGGCTGACAATAAATTTTATTCCTAAGCCATAGGCGGATTTTGTTCAAAAAAAACGACACATGAACCTCAATATATTGTAAATGAAAATAACATTCAAACCAGAATAAAATATTTTATCATAGTTGTGTTTTTTTATAATCACATGATGTTAGATATATTACCGCTGAGTATAATATTATTACATAAATTATTCCTGTATGTATTAATGGTACATCTGTTAATCCTGCAATAAGGCACACACTACTAATTGAAATACACAAAAAACCCTGTGGGGTACATTGCAACCCATACAGTAAATAAGGTGACATAAAAATAACGAAAACTATTAATAAGCCAGGCACACCATAGCGCACATAGCTATCAAGATATTGATTATGATAGTGTGCATTTTTAAATGAGAGAACTGCACTGGTTATCACACCTTGTTGATATTGCTGCTCCATTATATTTTGGTAGCCTTTGGTACCCACTCCCATCAAGGGGTGAGCTTTGATTATTTCTATCGCTGAGTGCCATAACTGAAGCCTGATACCGATAGATGTATCTTTATTACCCGCCGATATTTGTGTGATTTCTTGCCTGGTTTCATCAACTCTTTGTTCAATCGCGGGAATTAAAGATAGCAACACTAACATGGCTAATGCAACGACCGCCATTGAGGCCATACGGCGCACAGTCCATTTTTTCAATTGGTAACACACCAATATAATCGCAGTAAAAATAAGTGCTAGCCAAACCCCCCGCACCTCGCTCATGACGATTGCAAAGACTGAGCCAATAATAGACAACCATACCAATAAATTTACATTTCTGTTTTGATTATTCAGAACAGTATAGATGGCGATTAACAATGTAATGGCAACGTATAATGCAAATGGAATTTGATTAATGACACCACCAACCCTTCTGATATCCAACACCGCATACTCATAGAGCCCCACAGCACCAGCAACACAACCACCAAATAATATCACCAACAATACCATCTGCTTTTGTATCCTATGCCAAGGCACAACAAGCAGGTAAAGCAGTGATACTAAAATAGCACGAGGGGCACTAAATACCTCTCCACGAAAAATATGGTAACCAGCAAAAACAACTGCAATTAGGATCCAAAAAAACATTATCCTCTTTATTTCAGGGTTATTTAAATTTGACCATAATATCTTTCTAGCAGTAAATAGAGAAATTATAAACATAGCCACTACAAGACGAGAGATATAATGTTTCCCATCCTCAGTATTAAATGCCAAGCATGATAATATCAACATTGGCAAGAGATAATAAGCATGCAACATATAGCTTACAATCTTTTTGTTTTTACAGATGGTGATCATAATCCATCTTTTCCTGTCTTTCTAAGATAGGCAAGCTTAATCATTATCTTTTTATAGAGTGTATACAGCTCTCGGCTTGGTTTCCTGTACCAGGCTGTTTTAGAAAATCCAAGTTGGACTGTTGTAGGCACAACCTCATCATGAGCAACAATGCTAGGCTCAATAGCATAAGAGGTCATATTATGTAGATAGGCTAACCCAACAAAACAATCTACAGGCAATGACCACCTGTGTTTGATTAATTTAGCAGCGGATTTTGGTGAGATTGCATAGCCCCTCATTCCCCCAAAATTATCTTCCATCATCAATATTTTGTAATTTTCTCGCACGGATACCAGCTGTGTTTTCCCCCGAATGACAGGCTCCAGCCTAATAAATCCAAATTTATTTACATCATCAGCAATCATATTAATTGTCTTCTTAAAGGATGGGAGCAAAATAGCATCATCCTCTAACACCACAATGGATTGATTGATGGCAACACTATGCATCCAGAGTAAATAGTGACTGGCATAACAACCCATTTCACCACGCGTCGGCATTTTGCCACTGGTCAACCATAAACATTTTTTATAATTATAATCAGCAAAAAGTGGGTGCTCAAACTGACCATCTACCGCATCAAAAAATTCAAAATCAACACCGTGACTAGCCATTTGCTCGATGACTCGTTGGCGTCTGGCTGGTGAACGCTTGAGACTAATGACATAAATTTTCATTTGATGACTAACCTTCTAAAGGCATCATTATCCCGAGTTTTTCTCCATAACCAAAATACATCGGAATAGAGGGAAATAACAATACGGAGGAAATAGAATAGGATTTAAACATTGAAATGGTAGATTGTGACCACCACATAGAGATAAGTGAGGTATATATTTGTGATTTAGAAAAGCAGAAGGCTCTCTTTGGTATATCGGCAAACAACATCAAGATAACCCTTGGTATATATCAATCAACAAATCCAGATGCAGGGACATATCAAATTTTTGCTCGGCCCGCTCGCGAGCCAATTTCCCCAGGCGCTCACTTAATTCAGGATCTCGCAGCAGTACCTTGATCTGCGCAGCGATAACTTGCGGTTGCAATGGCTCGGCCAATAAACCCACACCACCAAGCACCTCTGGCACGGCACCGGTAGTGGCCCCGACGATCGGTTTACCGGCGGCCATCGCCTCGATCACGGTGAGGCCAAATGCCTCGTTATGAGAAGGGATCACCACCACATCCATCGCCTGCAACATACGGGCGGTATCTCGCCGGAAGCCGGAAAAATGCACGACACCACCGAGTTGCCGCTGGGTAATGTCGCACTCCAGCTCAGTGACGAAGGGCTCATCAGCCCCCTCGGTGGCAAGCGTCCCCCCCACCAGCAGCAGTTGAAGGTCGGGGAATTCGGTACGCAGCAGGGCAAAGGCCTCAAGCAGCTCACGCTGCCCCTTGCCGGGACTGAAACGGCCGACCATCCCGATCAGCGGGCCAGTGGGAATACCCAGCTCACCGCGAATAAGGGCTGGCTCTTCCTCGCAAGAGGTCAACTCGGTGCCCAGCCACAGCCGCTGAATACGCTCGGCGGGGAGCGGCAAGGCGGCGCGATTGCGCCTCAGTGTCTCGTCGCTGATGGAGAGCACCCTATCGACCTTGCCGTAGATCCAGCGATGCAACGGATCCTTCTTAGGTCGTTTTGAGCCCATATGCTCGGTGAAAATGAGGCGAAACGAGGAAATAGTGCCAAGTAATGCGGCCAACAGCAGATCGCTGGACTTGTGGCAGTGCACGATCTGGATGCCGCTTTGCTTCATCCAGCGCAGCAGCGCAGGCAGGCGCAAGATGGCCTGATTGCGTGATGCCGCCTCAAACACCTCAAAACCAGCGGCCTTCATATCTGAGGCAACTCGACTACCTGCCAGTGCCAACCCGAACACACGCCAACCTCGCTCTACCAGCCCCTTGCCGACCCGGATAGGGTACATCTCCAACCCCCCCCAACCCTGAGAAAGGCAGATCTGCAATACACTACCCGGCGCAACCACATTTGCCGGAGCGTTCATCGGTTCAACCAGGCCATGTAATCGGCCACGCCTTCGGCCACAGTCTTGAACTCGCCGTCATAGCCGACGCCGCGCAACTTGGTGAGATCCGCCTGGGTGAAGCTCTGGTAGCGACCCTTGAGGTGATCCGGGAAGGGAATGTATTCGATGGCGCCTTTCTGGTGATGCCTGATCACGGCTTCCGCCACGTTCTGGAACGGCTCGGCACGGCCGGTGCCGCAGTTGAAGATGCCGGAGTGCTGCGGATTCTGCCAGAACCAGAGGTTCACCTTGCAGACGTCGTCCACGTAGATGAAGTCGCGCATCTGGCCGCCATCCGGGAAGCCGTCACAGCCCTCGAACAGCTTGGGATTGTCACCCTGCTTCACCTGGGTATTGAGGTGGAAGGCCACGGACGCCATGGAGCCCTTGTGCTGCTCGCGGGGACCATAGACGTTGAAGTACTTGAGACCCACCACCTGGGAGTTGATCTCCGGCATCCAGCGACGCACGTACTGATCGAACAGCTGCTTGGAGTAGCCGTAGACGTTGAGGGGCTGCTCGAACCTCGGGTCTTCGATGAAGTTGTCGTTGCGCCCGCCATAGGTCGCGGCGGAAGAGGCGTAGATGAAGGGGATTTCCCGTTCGATGCAGTAGTGGAACAGATCCTTGGAGTACTCGTAGTTGACCTCCATGATGAACTTGCCGTTCCACTCGGTGGTCGCGGAGCAGGCGCCTTCGTGGAAGATCACCTCGATGCCGTCATCCCACTCCTCGAATTCGTCACCGGAGACGATCCGCGCCTGGAACTCGTCCTTGTCCATGTAGTCGGCGATGGTGAGGTCGACCAAGTTGACGAACTTGGTGCCGTCGGTCAGGTCATCGATGACCACGATATCGGTCCGTCCTTGAGCGTTCAGCTGCTTGACCAGATTGCTGCCGATAAAGCCAGCACCGCCAGTTACTACGATCATGGAGTTTGCCTCGCGTACGTTGTGGCCCCGTGTGACTGCCTGTTAAAGCTGTGTATAGTGGGCCAATTTGAAATTGCCGAAAAGTTTATCACGGGCCGCAAGGGGATTCGACCTCGATGACTTTTCCCCTTCGGGCCCGGCAGAGGGACCAGCGATGAAGACCAGAGACAGGATCATCCACAGCGCCACCGAGCTGTTCAACGATCAGGGCGAGCGCAACATCACCACCAACCACATTGCCGCACACCTTGGCATCAGCCCGGGCAACCTTTACTACCACTTCAGAAACAAAGAAGACATCATCCACTCCATCTTCGATCAGTACGCCCGCCACCTGAGCGACAGCTTCACTCCGATCCGCAGCAGCGAGATCCGACTGGAGGATCTGATGGGCTACCTGGATGCCATCTTCTATTTGATGTGGCAGTTCCGCTTCTTCTACGCGAACCTGCCGGACATCCTGAGTCGCGACGAGCTTCTGCAGCAGAAATACCTCAAGGCACAGGAGCAGCTCCGTGCCACCGTGGAGACGCTGCTCAGAAGCCTGCGCGAAGGCGGTATCATCGCCGTCAGCGATGAAGACCTGCCGGATCTCGGCCAGACCATCAAGATGGTCGTCACCTGCTGGATCCCGTTCCAGATTGCCCAGGCCCCGGCCACCCGCATCACCAAACCCCTGCTCTACCAGGGGGTCTTGCGGGTGCTGTTTTTGCTGCGCCCCTACGTGCAGCCACAGGTGGCCCCCCAGATACATCAACTGGAGCAACATTATCACCAACTGGCCCAACCAGCCGGGTGAGATCTGTTTCACAATTGTTGATTATCAGCATAAAAATTTGAATTTATACGCAGGGATTACAGTAAAATGTTGCCCATTCTAGGGTCTGTCGGCGTTTCGTCGCGACCGTGACGACGCCGAACCGTACGGGTTGCACGGCCCGGGATCCTGATAACACAGTCGATACAGCAATGAGGACCGAGGATGTCTAACGGATTCTATCGTCACCTGACCGAACAGCTCGAACAGGTCAAGGCGGAAGGGCTATACAAGCAGGAGCGCATCATCACCTCGGCCCAGCAGGCCCAGATTGCGGTGGGCGGCGAGCAGGTACTGAACTTCTGTGCCAACAACTACCTGGGGTTGGCCAACCACCCCGACCTGATTGCCGCCGCCCATCAGGGGCTCGAGAGCCACGGCTTCGGCATGGCCTCCGTGCGCTTCATCTGCGGTACCCAGGACCAGCACAAGGAGCTGGAGCAGAAGCTGTCCGCCTTCCTCGGCACCGAAGACAGCATCCTCTACTCCTCCTGCTTCGACGCCAACGGCGGTCTGTTCGAGACCCTGTTCGGTGCCGAAGACGCCATCATCTCCGACGCCCTCAACCATGCCTCCATCATCGATGGGGTGCGGTTGTGCAAGGCCAGGCGCTATCGCTACGCCAACAACGACATGACCGAACTGGAAGCCCAGCTCAAGCAGGCCGATGCCGACGGCGCCCGCTTCAAGCTGATCGCCACCGACGGCGTCTTCTCCATGGATGGCGTCATCGCCGACCTCAAATCCATCTGCGATCTGGCCGACAAGTACGATGCGCTGGTGATGGTGGATGACTCCCACGCCGTCGGCTTCATCGGTGAGAACGGCCGCGGCACCCACGAATACTGCGAGGTGATGGAACGGGTCGACATCATCACCGGTACCCTGGGCAAGGCGCTGGGTGGCGCGTCCGGTGGCTACACATCCGGCAAGAAAGAGGTGATCGACTGGTTGCGTCAGCGCTCCCGTCCCTACCTCTTCTCCAACTCCCTGGCACCCTCCATCGTCTCGGCCACCATCAAGGTGATCGACATGCTGGCCGAGGGTCACGACCTGCGTGCCCGCCTCAAGGAGAACAGTGCCTACTTCCGCGAGCGCATGAGCGCCGCCGGCTTTACCCTGGCCGGTGCCGATCACGCCATCATTCCGGTCATGCTGGGGGATGCCAAACTGGCCGCCGAGATGGCGAGCCGCATGCTGGACGCCGGTATCTACGTGGTGGGCTTCTCCTTCCCCGTGGTACCCAAGGGTCAGGCGCGCATCCGGACCCAGATGTCCGCCGCCCATACCCGGGAGCAACTGGACAAGGCGATCGATGCCTTCATTCGCATCGGTCGCGAGCTCGGTGTGATTTGATCACATGGCTGGCTGATTAAAACGGGGGCCAAGGTTGGGCCCCATTTTATTACCCTCTGTACCCGGCATGGCGCCGTGAGGAATCTGTCATGAAAGCACTCTCCAAACTCAAATCCGAAGTCGGCATCTGGATGACCGATGTCCCGGCTCCCGAGCTCGGCCACAACGATCTGCTCATCAAGATCCGCAAGACCGCCATCTGCGGCACCGACATGCACATCTACAACTGGGACGAGTGGGCCCAGAAGACCATTCCCGTCCCCATGGTGGTAGGGCACGAGTATGTGGGAGAGGTGGTCGCCGTCGGCCAGGAAGTGCGCGGCTTCGCCATCGGCGATCGCGTCTCCGGCGAAGGCCACATCACCTGCGGCCACTGCCGCAACTGCCGTGCCGGTCGCACCCACCTGTGCCGCAACACCATTGGTGTGGGTGTGAACCGCCCGGGATCCTTCGCCGAATACCTGGTGATCCCGGCCTTCAACGCCTTCAAGCTGCCGGACAACATCCCTGATGAGCTGGCCGCCATCTTCGATCCGTTCGGCAACGCCGTGCACACCGCCCTCTCCTTCGACCTGGTGGGTGAAGACGTGCTCATCACCGGCGCAGGCCCCATCGGCATCATGGCTGCTGCCGTCTGCCGTCACGTTGGCGCCCGTCACGTGGTGATCACCGACGTCAACGAATACCGGCTGGAACTGGCCCGCAAGATGGGCGCCACCCGTGCCGTCAACGTGGCCAAGGAGAAGCTCTCCGATGTCATGGAAGATCTCGGCATGACCGAAGGGTTCGATGTGGGGCTGGAGATGTCCGGGGTGCCCAGCGCCTTCCAGGACATGATCGACAAGATGAACCACGGCGGCAAAATCGCCATGCTCGGCATTCCTCCCTCCACCATGGCCATCGACTGGGGCAAGGTGATCTTCAAGGGACTCTTCATCAAGGGGATCTACGGCCGCGAAATGTTCGAAACCTGGTACAAGATGGCAAGCCTCATCCAGTCTGGCCTGGATCTCAGCCCCATCATCACCCACCATTTCCATATCGATGACTTCCAGCAGGGCTTCGAAGCCATGGGCTCGGGCAAGTCCGGCAAGGTGATCCTGAACTGGGATTGAGGACACGCGAGGGGCGCCTGGGCAATCAGCGCGCCCTATTTTGTTCAGCCTCACGAAACCCGGCGCATGCCGGGTTTTTTTATGTGGGATCACACTTTCCTGCTCTGCCACTTTGTTTGCAGATTGCTTAACACTTCACACACAAGCGTTTAAATGACTGTAACTATTCGGTTATAATCCCGTCGTTTTCTGGGGATAATAAGAGCCTGCTGGGAGTACATGAGCGTGTTGAAAAAACTGAGCTATTTGCTGGCTGCCGGGATGGCGGCTGCCACTCTGTCCGGCGCCGTCCTTGCCGCCGATGACATGTCGACAGAGGCCATCGCCGAGCGTATTGCCCCGGTTGGCCAGGTTTATACCGCCAAGGATCTGGAAGGCATTGCGACCGCCGCGGCCGCGCCTGCGGCAGCCTCCTCCGGCCCACGTGACGGAGAGACCGTGTTCAAGGGTGCCTGCTTCGCCTGCCACGATACCGGTGCCGCCGGCGCCCCCAAGCGAGGTGACAAGGCCGCCTGGGAGCCACGCATCGCCCAGGGATTCGACACCTTGCGCAAACACGCCATCGAAGGCTTCACCGGCAAGGCTGGCATGATGCCACCGCGGGGGACCTGCGCCACCTGCAGTGACGAAGAGATCGAGAACGCCATTCACTACATGATCGACAAGCTCTAAGTAATTGAAAGGGCTCCTCTTGCAGCCCTTTCAATCCCATCACTTCCGACTACGCTTGAAGGTAAGTTTTTTCGGGAGTGTTGCATGTCAGTTCAGCCCACCACACCGCCAGACTCGCATTCCTTGCTGGCGGTCGTCTCCTCCATCATGGATTTCCCCGCCCCCGGCATTGCCTCCCCCGAGGATTACGCCCGACTGGTCGGTCTGCTGGACACACTCTGCCCTCTGCAACATTTCGCCATGCTGGGGTTGGCCGACGGGGGGCTGAACTGGCGCTACACCTATCAGCTTCCCGACGTGTTCAAGCAACAATTGGGACGGGAAGAACCTCGCCTCACCGAACAGCTCACCCGGCTCGATGAAGGTCAGGGCTGGTGCGTGCAGCCTGTGGAGCATATCGACGTGCAGTGGTTGCTGGCACGCAGCACCCCGGATCAGGCACCCACCCTGAGGTTGCTGTTGGAGTGCCTGGCCAAACGCCTGCACGAAACCCAGACCGGTACCCAGCTGGCGGGGCAGGCTTCCCCTCTCATGCAGCGGGATCCCCAGTGGCAGGAGAAAATCGAGAAGATCGGCCGAGTCATGCGCCTGGCTCACAACCTGCCTCAGCATGCCCTGTTTGCCCAGTTGGAAGCTGTGTTGCGCCAGATGCTCTCGGTAAGCGACATGTTGCTGATCCGGCTGGAAAACCAGCGACTGGAGCGACTCTATCCACCACACCTGACATACGACGATGACATCATTCGGGCCATGTGCCACAGCACCAACAGCGTAGAGCGCCATGAAGAGGGACTTTACTGGTACAGCCTGCCCCTGCGCCAGCAGCAGCAATACTTTGCCCACCTCATCCTCAACATGACCCGGCCTCTGGAAACCGATGACAGGCTGTTCCTCGATTTCCTGCGCCATCAGCTGACCCTGTTGCTGGAGCTCAAAAGGGTGCGACAGCAACTCGATGAGCTCAACTCGGAGGAGTCCATCAACCAGCGACTCCAACAGCTGCGCCAAACCAACTTGAGGTTGCAGAAACGGCTCAAGCATCATCAGGAGCTGGAGCGGCGGCTCCAGTTCAATGCCCTGCACGACCCGCTGACCCAGCTGCCAAACCGGGCGCTGCTGATGAATCACCTGCATCATGCCATGACCCGCTACCGCCGTTACCAGACAGCCGGCTTCACCCTGATTTTCGTCGATGTGGATCACTTCAAGCAGGTCAATGACGCCCTGGGCCACAGTGCCGGCGATCAGTTGCTGCAGGAGCTGGGCAGCAGGCTGCAAGGCTGCATCCGGCAAAATGACATGGTGGCGAGGCTCGGAGGGGACGAATTCGTCATCTATCTGGACAACAGCCAGCGGGAAGAGGACATCAGCCCCGTGCTCAATCGCCTGATTGGCCGTATCGGCCATCCGTTCCGGCTCCAGGGCAACGAACTGACCATCACCGTCAGTCTGGGGGTCGCCAGCGTGACGGAGCAAACGGCCGATGTCAGTGAACTGCTGCACCAGGCAGACCTCGCCATGTACCAGGCCAAGCGCAACGGCCGCAGCCGCATCGTCATGTATTCGGAGGCCTGTACCGAACAGGCGGGGTCACCGGAAGAGCGGCTCTTCAGAGCCTTGCGGGAAGGGCGGATTGTGCCCTACTTCCAGCCAGTGATCAGGCTGTGTGACAGCCGCCTGGTCGGACTGGAGGTGATGGCGCGCTGGATAACGGAGGAAGGGGAGCTCAAGGATGCATTCGACTTCATTCCTCTGGCGGAACAGTGCGGCCTCATTCAGGATCTGGACCGCCAGATCCTCAAGCGCACCTGCCAGCAACTGAAGCTTTGGCAACCCGCCTCCGGGGTCGGTCGTTTCAGGATAGCCATCAACCTCTCCGGCAAGCACCTGGCCAGCCACGAGCAGATCATGCAACTGCTCACCATCATGGAGGAGGAGGGTGTCATCCCCGCATGTTTCATCTTTGAGTTCAACGAACGCGAGCTCTCCCGGCAGAGTGCCGACTCCCTCACAGCCTTGCATGAACTGAGGGCGAAAGGGATCCAGGTCAGCCTGGATGACTTCGGCACCGGCTTCTCTTCCCTCAACGCCCTGTTTCACTTCCCGGTGGATTACATCAAGGTGGACGACAGCTTCACCCATCGCATGTTGAACTCACCCAAGGATCTGGCGCTTATCCGTGCCATGCGGGACATCTGCCAGGACCTCGACTTCACCCTGGTGGTCGAGGGGATCGAAAATCAGCAACAGTTGCAAAAGCTCATCGAGCTTGGCTGCGCCCTCGGGCAGGGGCGCCACATCTCCCCCCCGCTGCCGGGAGCCGATATTCCCCCCCTGCTGGGTCAGGCCGCCCGAGAGGCCAAGCCTTCCGGCCTCAATCCTTCTTGAACAGGGCCCGCAGGTTGGCGACACCAACCTGCCCCTTCTGCTGGCGCTCCTCTGCCGTCACCTTCTTCTGGTTTTCCCACTCCAGGTCATCCTGGGGCAGCTCCAGCAGGAAGCGACTCGGCTCCGGCCGCACCGACTCGCCAAACTGGCGACGCTCCTTGCAGAGGGTAAAGGTCAGCTCGGTCTGGGCCCGGGTAATCCCCACGTAGGCGAGGCGTCGCTCCTCCTCCACGTTGTCCTCGTCGATGCTGGTCTGGTGCGGCAGTAACCCCTCCTCCATGCCCACCATGTAGACATAGGGAAACTCCAGTCCCTTGGAGGCGTGCAATGTCATCAGCTGCACCTGATCCGCCTCATCCTCCCCTTCGTTGCGCTCCATCATGTCCCGCAGGGTGAGGCGAGTCACCACCTGAGCAAGCGTCATCGACTCCTCCAGCTCATCCCCCTCCAGCATCTCGCTGATCCAGCGATAAAGGGTGGAGACGTTTTGCATCCGCATCTCCGCCGCCTTCGGACTGGGGGAGGTCTCATAGAGCCACTCCTCATAGTGGATCTCCTTGATCATGTCCCGCACCGCCTCCACCGGATTGCCGCGCAGCGCCTGATCGCCAAGCCGTACCAGCCAGTTGGTGAAGGCCTGCAAGGCGGATAGACCGCGCCCGGAGAGGTGTTGCTCCAGCCCCAGCTCGAAGCTGGCGGCAAACAGGCTCTTGCCGCGCTGGTTGGCGTACTGGCCCAGTTTTTCGAGGGTGGTGGGGCCTATCTCGCGGCGCGGCAGATTCACCACCCGCAGGAAGGCAGTGTCCTCGTCCGGGTTCACCAGCAGCTTGAGGTAGGCCATGATGTCCTTGATCTCGGTGCGGGAGAAAAACGAGGTGCCCCCCGAGATGCGGTAGGGGATACGGTTGGTCATCAGCGCCTTCTCGAAGATGCGCGACTGATGGTTGCCCCGGTAGAGGATGGCGTAGTCCTTGAAGCGGGTACGATTCATGAACTTGTGGCCCATCAGCTCGGCGGCGATGCGCTCCGCCTCATGCTCCTCGTTCTTGGCAAACAGCACCTTGAGTTTCACCCCCTCGTCCAGCTCGGAGAAGAGCGCCTTGTCGTAGACGTGAGGGTTATTGGCGATCAGGATGTTGGCGCACTTGAGGATGCGCCGCTTGGAGCGGTAGTTCTGCTCCAGCTTGATGAGCCGCAGATTGGGGAAATCCTCGTTCAGCAGCACCAGGTTCTGCGGCTTTGCCCCGCGCCAGGAGTAGATGGACTGGTCATCATCCCCCACCACGGTGAAGCGGGCCCGCTCGCCGACAATCTGCTTCACCAGCTCGTACTGGCTGGTGTTGGTGTCCTGGTATTCGTCGACCAGCAGGTAGCGGATCTTGTTTTGCCAGCGCTCGCGTACCTCCTGGTTGCTCTTGAGCAGCAGGGTCGGCATCACGATGAGGTCGTCGAAATCCAGGGCGTTGTAGGCCACCATCTGGCGGTGATAACGCTCGTAGAGCTGGGCCATCAGCACCTCTTCCGGCCCGCGGGCGATGCGCATGGCTCTGGCCGGCAGGATGAGGTCGTTCTTCCAGTTGGAGATCTGGCTGATGAGGGCCGAGAGCTTGTCCTTGTCGTTGTCGAGTTCGGCTTCCGTCAGCTCTTTGAGCAGGGCCAACTGATCGGTATCGTCGAACAGGGAGAAGTTCGCTTTCAGATTCAGGCTCTTGTGCTCGCGGCGAATTATCTCGAGCCCCAGGGTATGGAAGGTGGAGACCATCAGCCCCCGCGCCTCCTTGCGGCCCAGGGTCTGTCCGACCCGCTCCTTCATCTCTCGCGCCGCCTTGTTGGTAAAGGTGACGGCAGCGATGTTGCGCGCATTGTAGCCGCACTGCTGCACCAGATAGGCGATCTTGTTGGTGATGACGCGGGTCTTGCCCGATCCGGCACCCGCCAGCACCAGGCAAGGGCCGGAGACATACTTGACCGCTTCGTTCTGATTGGGGTTGAGCTTCATGGGCCGGATCTCTTGGCTTATGATGAGGGGCGGCATTGTAACAGAAATCACTCGGCCAGCCCCATCGAGCAATACCTCACCGGATGCCTTGTGTTCGGCGGCGGTTTTCAGGATCATGACCGACTTTTCGAGATGATGACTACTTTTCCAGACAGTGAGGGGAGCATGAACCAGCAACAGCACGACCGGCTGCGCAGCCAGTTTCCGGCCTTGGCGCAGGAGGTCAACGGCCACCCGCTGGTCTATCTGGACAATGCCGCCACCACCCAGAAGCCGCAAGCCGTGCTGGATGCGATCAATCACTACTACCGGGCCGACAACGCCAACGTGCACCGTGCCGCCCACGCCCTGAGCGGCCGGGCCACCCGCGCCTTCGAAGATGCCCGCGAGACGGTTGCCCGCTTTATCAATGCCCCTCGCAGCCACGAGGTGATCTGGACCCGTGGCACCACGGAGGCGATCAACCTGGTGGCCCAGAGCTGGGGAATGAGCGAGTTCAAGGCGGGAGACGAAATCATCCTCAGCACCCTGGAACACCATGCCAATATCGTCCCCTGGCAGCTGATCGCCCAACGCACCGGCGCCGTGATCCGGGTCGTCCCCCTCGATGAGCGGGGTGATCTCGACATGGCCGCCTATCTGGCCATGCTGGGACCACGTACCCGACTGGTGAGCGTGGCTCACGTCTCCAATGCCCTTGGCACCGTCAATCCAGTCAAAGAGATGGTGGCAGCGGCCAAGGCGGTCGGGGCCCTGAGCCTCATCGACGGTGCCCAGGCAGTGGCTCACCTGGAGGTAGATGTGCAGGCCATCGGCTGCGACTTCTACGCCTTCTCCGGCCACAAGCTCTACGGCCCGACCGGTATCGGCGTGCTGTGGGGGCGCACCGAACTGCTGGAGCGGATGCCGCCCTGGCAGGCCGGCGGCGAGATGATCGATAGAGTCAGCTTCAGCGGCACCACCTTCAACATCCTGCCCTTCAAATTCGAGGCAGGCACCCCCCATATTGCTGGCGCCATCGGCCTGGCCGCAGCCATCGGCTTTGTGATGGAGCAGGACAAGGATTCATTGGCCAGCCATGAAGCGGTGCTGACCGACTATCTGGTTGCCGGACTGCAACAGATGCCAGGGCTGCGTCTGGTCGGCGAACCCGGTCAGCGCGCCGGCGCGGTCTCCTTTCTGCTGGACGACATCCACCCGCAAGATGCCGCCACCCTGCTCGACATGCAGGGCATAGCCCTGCGGGTCGGCCATCACTGCGCCATGCCGCTGATGGAATCTCTTGGTGTCGGCGGCACGATGCGCGCCTCGCTGGCCTGCTACAACAATCGGGACGATGTCGACGCCCTGCTGGCCGCCCTGCACAAACTCCGTGACTTCTTCTAAGGCAGACACCCGATGAACAGCCTCGCAACCTACACCCGGATAGGCGTTGAGCCCGACGCAAATAGTATCCGTCAGCAGTTTGCGGCAGCAAACGGCTGGGAGAACCAGTACCGACTCATCATCCAGCTCGGCAAGCTGCTACCCACCTTGCCAGCAGAGTGGCAGCAGGAGGCATTTCGCCTTAAGGGATGTGAAAGCCAGGCCTGGCTGAAGGGGGAAAAGAGCAAGGATGGTTGCTGGCACTTTGCCTGTGATTCCGATGCCCGCATCGTGCGCGGTCTTATCGTCATCGTGCTGGCGGCACTCAATCATCAGAGTGCCGACGCTATCCAAGCTTTTGATATGGATGCCTATTTCAGCGAATTGGGGCTCGAGAAACACCTGAGCCCGTCGCGAGGCAACGGGCTCAGGGCAATCGTGTTGGCAATCCGGGAGCAGGCTGCCTAACCCACCTTGTACAGTGGTCGATCAGGCTTCGCCAATCGACCCTGCGTCTTCATTTCCAGCCTCTTTCTCGGCGCGGGCTCCCCGCTCGGCAATCTTCTTCAATACCCGGGACGCGGCAACCAAGCCAAAGGTGGCCGTCACCGGCGTCACGGCACCGAAGCCGGAGGCGCAATCCATCTTCATATTGCCGTCGCTGGCCGCCTTGGCCTGGCAGGTGCCGCCATTGCCATCCGGATAACTCAGCTGCTCGGTTGAGAAGACACACTCCACCCCGAATTTGCGCGCCGGATTCTTGCTGAAGTTGTGCAGTCGGCGCAGGTCGGAGCGCACCTTGGCGGCCAGCGGATCCTGAATGGTCTTGGCCAGGTCGGCCACGGTGATCTGGGTCGGGTCCATCTGCCCGCCGGCACCGCCCGCCACGATCACCGGGATCTTGTTGCGCTTGCAGAAGGCAATCAGCGCCACCTTGGCCTTGACCGAGTCGATGGCATCCACCACATAGTCAAACTCCCGCTTGATATGCTCGCCCAGGTTGTCGGCGGTGACGAAGTCATCCACCTCGATCACCTCGCAATCCGGGTTGATGGCACGGATGCGCTCGGCCATCACCTCCGTCTTGAGACGGCCGACCGTGCCCTGCATGGCATGGATCTGGCGATTGGTGTTGGTGATGCAGATATCATCCATGTCGATCAGAGTGATCTGGTTGATGCCGGCCCGAGCCAGCGCCTCGGCCGCCCAGGAGCCGACGCCACCGATCCCGACCACGCAGACTTTCGCCTGGCTGAAGGAGCCAAGGGCACGCTGGCCATAAAGACGGGCTATGCCCCCGAATCGCTGTAGATACTCTGCTTTCATACCACCACCTTGCTTGAGGGCGGCCATTATAGCGGCAACCTCCGTCAGGGGCGATGATCGGATGATGGCGATGTTGATGTAAGGGGAAATAAGTGCTGTCTCGGGAACGAAAAAAAGCCCAGTCGTTAGACTGGGCTTCTTGAGTAGTGGCGGAGCGGACGGGACTCGAACCCGCGACCCCCGGCGTGACAGGCCGTTCCAGCCAGATTATCTCTATTTCACTTATGTGGCATTAAATGTAATTAATTGTTTTTTAATGACAATTACCTTTGACATTCGGTTTTACCATTAAGAACAATTTACGCCACATACGTGGTCACGGTCACAAAATCTCGATATTTTAATGATCAATATTTGATCACGAATTTGCGGGGCGTTAGTCTCAAAATAGGCCAATCACCATTTTGAGGTGTCTGATGAGTGAGCCGATGACCCTATCCCGCGCTGATCCGACTCTCCGTTTCTCTATCCATCCGCTCGCCCACGCAGCGTATCAGTGGATCCTCACCTACCCCCGTCTCGTCTCTTGGAAAAACCTGCCCGGCGGTCTGACCAGCCAACTGCTCAGACAACCGTTACAGGGCGTCATGTTGTACCAGCAGGGTAAAAACAAAAAGATGCGCCCAACGGAATTTCTGCTGTTTTCACCGCTGTGGCCGGCGCTGTACTGGGAGGCTCCCTATCCGCCGGAGGGCACGCTGCTCATTCATAACACCCCATCCCACGTCTCCAACGATGCCGACATTGAACAACAGGCGTGGGCCAGCGCCCTCAGCCTGCTCGTTATGAGCATCGACAGCAGAGAGCTCGCCGCTTTGCGAGAGAGTTTTCAGGCCCAACTGCCCCGGCATATGGCACAGTATTTTTTCGACAAGTCGCAGGTGAGCGATGCCGACCTTTGCCTATGGACGGGGTGTAGCCGGGGCACGCTGGTCCAGCAACGCCGACGAGCGGTCAGCGACACTCCGGTCGCCAACCCCTTCGCTGATCCGATTGCGCAACTCAATACAGACTGGAGTCCGAACCATGGATGAGAGCCCCCCCTTGGATCGGGAACGTTACCACAGACGGCTGTGCCACCTGTCCCATGTGGTATGCCCCAGGCTTCTACCGGCCCCATTGCGCTTGACCACCTTCGCGATGCTCAAGTGGCTGATGGGAAACATGCCAGATGATTACTGGCACCGTTACGGAGATTTGGAACGCTGGGCTAGCCATCCACGCTATCGGGTGAACCCCAGTGCTCTTAACATAAAAACCCCATTTGAGGCTTGTCACTACCTCAGGCGACAGCAATTACTGACCGAGTGCGGATTCGCCGCTGCGATCAATATCACTTCCCCCTTGTCTTGGTCAGATGACGATCACGCTCACTATCGACGTTACCAGCAACTGGTCATCGTGAGTTGTCTACAGTTACACCTCATCGGTGATCATGACTCCGCCATCGAAAACGCGCTGCGGGAGATCCGTCTGATCGCTACCGAAGCACGGCACACACCGGTGCTGCAAGAACTGCCGGATATGGCGGCTCACCCAGATCTGGCGACACTCATCACGACGCTACGTGCCAACCGCCAACACGCGCTATCGCCGCTCATCGAGCGAGGGCTAGGTTTTCTGTGTGTGGTCATCTACGATGCCTATCGCCTAGCAAAAGGCATCACTCGCTATCGCAGATCAAAGAAACTGCCCGTCGCCGAGCACTATGTCCAATTGATTCAGCTAGAAAAAACTGATGACACTGACATCGTGATCGAAGAGCTAGTTATGCGACCAGGGCCTAATGGAGAGCCGATCGATGAGCCGCCTTTCGCTCTTGATACCAAGACCGTGCGCATCCACGACCCCAGCTCTCCGCACCGCTCACCATTTTTACGCGCCGAATTGAACAGGCGAGTCACCGAACAACTGGCAGTGCGTCAGCTGTCACTTCCGTGTAGCTTCGAGCAGGCCAGTGATTGGGATATCGAGCATCTAGTGAGGGATGCAGTCAACGAGGGTGACCCTGCTGGAGGTTGGTTATTGCTAGCTCTCGTATGCGGCGGTATCCCTGGCGGTCTGGCAACAGGCCGTAGTTTGCAGGTCATAAAAGAGCGCCTCTGCCTCGTTATTGAACACAAGGTACCAGCTAGTACACTGGATGAACGACTGCATGCTCTGCTGCCCCCCACCCACTCACGTGTCGTTCTGCCGCTCCCAACGGTGTTACAACATTTGGCTGTCAATGCACCGCCCCCGAGCGAACAGTTGTTGAAAAAGTACCTTGCGCTTATCAACGAACGCCACCAAACCCGGTTAACCCTGGGGCGAGTCACTCGTTATCTGGAGCACTGGTATATCAACCAGGGCTTCGATCTGATGCAGGTGGCGCTCGTCCGGGGTCAGGACTACAAGAAGCGACCGGCTCTGGCGTACAGCAATACCCCCACCGACCAGGTGACCAAGCACCATCGAGCCTATCTACAGTTTTTGTTTAACTTGGCGGGACTGGATGCGGGTCTGCCGCCAGCCCGTAGCATCCCTGCCACGGTTGGCAGTAGTCTGCTCCTGCCGGGCAAGGTGCTGCATAACCTGTTTAACCGGCTGTTAATACCGCCACCGGCCCCCAAGCGTGATGCAGTCCTTGAGGAGGTGGCCAGCTTTCACAATCACTACCTTTGCTACGTGTGGGCACTGCTCACGTTTGTAACTGGTCACCGGGATGTGACTGCTCCACTGGGATCGCTCGCTGACTACAACCCCATCACGCGTACATGGTGGATAAGCGATAAAGAGATCCGTAATGGGCTGGCGGCTCGGACCTTGGTGATCCCTGTCACCGCCGCTCGCCAGGTCGCATTTTACCAAGCCCATCTACATGCCCTGGGTCAACGCTACCGACTCCTGCATCGCGAGCTGGCACAGCGCTGCGATGCCGCACTTGATGGCAGCAAAAATCTGCTGTTTTTCATCCTTCATGACAGTCAGGGTCATCTGCTGCCTCAGGATCCCACACCCAGCAACCTCAATCAGCAACTGGGTAACCGGCTGCCGATCCAACACAACTGGGCTCGCCACCACCTACGCAGCGTCCTGCTGCGCAGCGAACTGGCACCGTCAGTGATCGATGGCTGGATGGGGCACGAGGAGATCGGCGAGTCGATATTCGGTCGCCACAGTTGCCTGTCCATCCAGACTCTGCAACACGTTGCCGACCTCATTGAAGCACATTTGAATTTTCACCAGATTGAGGCAAGGGCAGGATGGCAAATCCTCTGATCCTATCACCGCGGCGCCGTGAGCTGATGGTACAACTTGGCCGAGATAAGCGCCGACAGGACCGTAAAGATGAGGCCGAAGTGGTGATCACCCAGGCCATCAAGATCTTTCGTCATCATCTGCCAGAGATGTTGGAAGAATCTCCCTGTGCCGACCGATTTGAACGGTTGTGGCCAGACATTGATGCCCAGCTGCGGCAAGATCTAAAGACCCTGCACGCCTACCGCTTTGCCTACTCGGTTATCTGCCAGAAACTGGAGATGGGGAACCGGCAGGGAATCTGGTGCATTGCGATCCCCCCTCCTTACTTGACTGTGCGACGCCCTCACCCATTTCGCTCCGAGCATTGGCACCAAGCGACTATCACTATGGCCAACGCAGCTCATACTTGGCGTACCACATTGAGTGAACCGACCCAAGATCCCGACCGGTTATTCGCCCGTTTGCTCGTCTGCGGAATCCTCTATGGCGGGCTCAATCGCCCCTATTTGTGGCTCGCCATGGGGCGTGCATTGCTCGAAATCCAGCCGCTGTCCGGTAATCATGAACTAACTTGGATCACCCTAACCCTCGAGCCTGGCGAGCTTCCCAGTAACAGCTATTACCGTCATGACGAACACGATGGCAATGCAGAACACAACGAGATACACCAGACAGGTATACGGGCCATCACCCAAGTGAATTACATGCCTGACCCAATCAGCCTCGGTATATTGCGGCAGTTGCTCAAACATCGCCCCGCAACTTGGTGCCCTCCAACCAAACAGGCAGAGTGCCTTGGATTGTTGCAAAAGGAATTGGGAGCAGAGATCAGCCAGCAAGCGCTCTGCAGAGGAGCCATCGGCTTAACCGAACATCAGCTTGGTACTGAACTCCCGCAGGTACTGCTGGAATATGCAGCAGGACGAACCCCAAGTGCATCCCTCCCTCTCGCATACTGGCACCGGCTGCTCCAACCTCGCCTGTACCCAGCCAACCAGGACACCTATCAGAAATTTAACTCTCTAGAAAGCGTGGCGAAATGGCCAATGGCAAGCACCAGCCAGCCATCGCAAAAACCCTATCTGCTAGATGAATTAAGAGCGATTTTTCGACAAGACCCAGCCGCGCCCAAGGGCCCGAAAACCATCATCACGGAACTCGATGCTCTTGGGAACACGAGTGCCCTTACGCTCAGCGAACAAGTGCTAGTCAGCTGGTTGCTGTCATTGCTTCTGACACGCCGTTTGGCCCCGTCGACTGCTCAGCGCTACCTCGAAAGCATCGGCAAGGAGTGGTTATCGATGACCGCACAACTACCGCTTGCAAGCTACGATGGCATCGATTTTACCGAACTCTATCACAGCATTCTTAACCGCCCACGCAGCCAATATCAGCGTGACTTCATGGCAGGCCGCCTTCAGGACATGCATGTCTTCGCCGTCGAGGCGTTTGATATGGCAGCGCTACCAGAATCACTTGCAACCGGCGAGAAGAAAATCCCCCATGTCAGCGCAGCCATAGTCGATGAGCCCCTCTTTGCCGGTTTGCTGGCACAGGTCGATTGCTTCATCGATACCGACGTTACTCTGCGGATGATGCTTAAATCCTTTCTTATCATGGCCTATCGCACCGGTTTGCGCCCCGGAGAACTCGCCAAGTTGCGGCTAATGGATGTTGAGCCCTCCCCCATCGGGTGGCTTTTTGTCCGCAACAACCGCCACGGTCATAACAAGACCGATGCGGCACTGCGCAAAGTACCACTTTACCCCATGCTCACCGGCAATGAGCGCGATCTCCTCAAACGCTATATTGGCGAGCGACGGATGCAGGCGGATAGCAACAAGGAGTTGCTGTTCCACGCTGCGGGCAATCCCCACGAGCGGGTCAACCTGCAACAGATATCCCTGATGGTCAGGTCTGTACTCTACCAACTCAGTGGCGGCCTTCATTATCGACTCTACCACCTGCGTCACAGCTGTTTTTCTCGGATGCAGTTGCTGCTGCACCACGATCTGGTGTCCTTGCCAGACATTGTCCAGCGAGCCTTGTTGCCCTACCCCGACACACAACGCGAGGAGATTGTCCGCCTGATCGCAGGCCAGCATCGCCTGCGGGATCGCTATATGGCGCTCGCAGTGATGGCTGGGCACAGCAGTCCCGAGATCACACTGAATCACTACCTGCACTTCACCGACCTGTTACTTGGCTGCCACCTAGCATGCAACCAAACCCCGCTCTCCAGGCAAGAGAGCCAATATCTGTTTGGTATATCGACCCACAAGCAACGCACACTAGACTGCGAACAGGAAAAACCAACGCCCCTGACCCCGGCTAAGCTGATGCCCCACCTACTGAAAAGGCTGGGAGCCTATCAGGCAACACCACCGCGCCAAGTGCGGCAAGGCATCAAGGCGAAAACCCTCGCCGATGCAAACCGAGCCAGTCATTACGTGCAGAGTGAAGCCGTCCTCAAGCATCTTGAAAAAGGAAAGGATCTACGGGAGATAGCCAGCCAATTTGGCTTGAGCGCAGAGTTGCTGGCGACTTGGCATGCGAGCGCAATCGAACTAGGCAATCTGGTGACACAAAAAGCCCGCTCACGGTTGATTCCCCGCAACCGGCAGCGACAACTGCTCCCGGCTGAACTCGGCACAACCGCAGAGAAACATGCACTGGCTGACGTCTTGACAGTCTGCCAAGCCATGAGAAAGAGACCCAAACAGATGGCCGAGTTCAGGTGGGCCATCCGCTATTGCCTGACCAACTCAAACAGCTCCCATGCCGGGATCAAATTCACCTCTCCAAAAATCTTCCGCCGCTTTATGACCTTTGTCAGCAAGTTATATCCCTGGTCTCAGTGGCGACTTGATCTCCACGTGCCCCAAGATAAACCTGCCAAACGCTGGCACCTTCATCCAGCGCTGGCCGTCGAGCGCAGCACGCTGCGCAAAGTGCAGCAGTTTCCCCAAGGCTATGCCTACTTATACCTAAACCACCCCAAGGAGGAATTATGCCAGGCGGGCCATTCATCACCGATGTTGCGCTATCTGTTTCATCGCTTTGCCATAATCCTATTCAAGGCGACCAGCATCCGCCGCTGGCAAATTGGCGATTCACAAAATCTGCAACGCATCGCAAAACTGGCCGACACCAATCCAATGACGTACGAGGTACTGATGGAAATTGACAGGATGAGCCGTGACATGACGCGCTATGAAATGGCGCTATGTGGGTCATTATTCCATGAGGCTCTACAGAGGGCTGATGAGGATGTTTACAGGGATGTCGTAGAGCAACTAAATGAAGAAGGCCGTCAACGCGCCGCCGAATGGTCTGTTGCTCAGGATGAACCCCGATGGGATTAGCCAAGCAAACTCTTTCTGGCGCGGCTCTGAAAAGTGGGGGTCATCCCCGCCCATTGAGCCCACCCCTCTCACGGGCTGAGCTCAAATTCCCTAACCAATTGGTTTCAGGATCCTGCCCCACTCTTTTCATCGAAATTATTGGGTGTCTGGGTTGTCTGTTTTTTCAGCTTTCTGCCCTCAAGGTAGAGATATCCAGCAGCAAAGGCGATCAGCTCCATGGCTAGAAAGAAGATACTGAGAGTGACGATGCTCGAGCTCATACATGCTCCTTGTTGCATAAATTGCATATTCCGGTCGAAAATGAACACCTATTCCGGTTTAAAATGAACGCTGATTCCGGCTTGCGTGTACACCGATTCCGGACACCTCAGTGCACGTACTCTGATGTCAGATGAACCGTCCTGTTCCAACGTCTTGGATCCACAACTGCCGCGCTGCGCTTGGCTGCTGGCTTGTTCAGTGAGTCGAAAAGATGCCTCCCCTCAAAGCTCAGCTTCTGCTCGAAGAATCCCTGTCCGCATACTTTCCGGAAATGGTGTTCACAGATTCCGGAATCACTGTTCAACTTCACCGGAATACGCATAAATCAAACAGGATAGTCTCTGAACCCCAAGGGATGCTGAAAGTATCCTGCCGATATGCAGTCCCTGCAAGTTGCCCAAGGCGCCGCAAACAGTCGGGCGCTGTGGCCCTCTCGGCACATCCTGCTGTCAACGGCAGTCAGAGCTTCGAGATCTCAGTCCAACCGTTTGTAGACCTGATCGCCATAAGGCGATTTGACAAACCAGTAATAGGCCGGGACCTCGGTGAAAGCCCGTCGCCAGTTGTGTACATCCTGTCTCTTGATCAGATCTTGATCCCCTGCGCCATCAGATCCTTGGCGGCAAGAAAGCCATCCAGTTTACTTTGCAGGGCTTCCCAACCTTCCCAGAGGGCGCCCCAGCT
>NZ_JAPCIZ010000036.1:0-44386 GCF_027707725.1 Aeromonas sp. QDB25
TGAAGAGCAGAAGTTAGCATGATCGTTACCATGTTGGGAGTCACATGGAAGATCAGATCCTGGAAAACGGGAAAAGTTCCGTTCAGACCGCTATTTGTGTATAAGAGTCAGGTTGGGGAAGGTCGTAGCGTTGGGACATGGGCAACTCACTTTCGATTCAGTAAATGGGTTCATGAATATCCGCTCACGCCACTGCTCCACATGATGTGGAGCCATGGCGGACGGAGATGGGGCGCGTGATATCCGTCTTCAATGCTCTGCAAGGAGGGAGAAAATGCAGACCGGCCACTGGGGCCGGTCGGTTGAGCATTACAGCCGCTTGGCGCTGATCACGTCGTTGAGCTGACTGAGCTTGGCCAACGCCCGGTTGAAGGCGTTGATGTTGTAAATCTCCAGCTCCATGTCGATTTCGGCGGTCTGCTCGCGCACGTTGGAGCGCGAACGCACTCCCATCACGTTGATCTTCTCGTTGGCGAGCACGGTGGTGATGTCGCGCAGCAGGCCGGATCTGTCGTTGGAGAGAATGCGGATGGTGAGACCGTAACCGCCGGAGTAGTTCTCCCCCCAGACCGCATCGATCAGGCGCTCCGGGTTGCGACGCGACAGCTCCTTGAGCTGCTCGCAATCCTCCCGGTGGATGGAAACCCCCCGTCCCATGGTGATGAAGCCCTGGATGGCGTCCCCCGGGATGGGCTGGCAACAGCGGGCGATGTGAGTCATCAGGTTGCCCACCCCTTCCACCACGATGTGATCCTTGGGTTTGGGGCGGAAGGGCACATTGGCCTTCTGCTCCAGCTTCTCCAGCAGACGGCGATCTTCTTCTTCCGCCGTCGGCTTGTTGTAGCGGGTGTCCAGATAATTGAGCAGCTGGTTGATGCGGATGTCGCCGCTGCCGATACCGGCCAGCAAATCTTCCAGCTCCTCCGCATGGAAGCGCTCCAGCACTACCTTGTCCACCTTGGAGAGGGTGAGGTTGTGTCTGTCCAGCTCTTTCTCCAGCAGCTCCTTGCCGGCGGCGATGTTCTTGTCCCGGTCCAGCTTTCTGAACCAGGTGGCCACCTTGGCCCGCGCCCGGCTGGAGCGCAGGAAGCCGGCGTTCGGGTTCATCCAGTCGCGGCTCGGGTTCGGCTCCTTCTGGGTGATCACCTCCACCTGATCACCGGTTTGCAGCGTATAGGTGAAAGGCACGATGCGGCCGTCGATCTTGGTGCCGATGCAGCGGTGACCGATCATGCTGTGCACGTGATAGGCGAAGTCGAGCGGCGTCGCCCCTGCCGGCAGGTCGATGACATCGCCCTTGGGAGTGAAGACATAAACCCTGTCCTCGAACACCTGACTGCGCAGATCGTCCAGCAAGGAGCCGCTCTCCGAGAGGTCCTCCTGCCAGGCGAGGAGTTTGCGCAGCCATTCGATCTTGTCTTCGAAGGTGCTGGTCTTGGTAGCGGCCTGGGCCCCTTCCTTGTAGCGCCAGTGCGCGGCCACACCGAGCTCCGCATCCTGATGCATCTGCTCGGTACGGATCTGGATCTCCACTGTCTTGCCCTCCTCCCCCACCACCACGGTGTGGATGGACTGGTAGCCATTGGGCTTGGGGTTGGCGACATAGTCGTCAAATTCGCGGGGAATATGGTGGAAATGGGTGTGAACGATACCGAGCGCCGCGTAGCAATCCTGCAGCCGCTTGGTGATCACCCGCACCGCGCGCACATCGAACAGCTCGTTGAATTCGAGGTGCTTCTTCTGCATCTTGCGCCAGATGCTGTAGATGTGTTTCGGTCGGCCATAGACCTCGGCCTCGACGCCGGCCTC
This sequence comes from Aeromonas sp. QDB25, assembly GCF_027707725.1. Lineage (NCBI taxonomy): Bacteria > Pseudomonadati > Pseudomonadota > Gammaproteobacteria > Aeromonadales > Aeromonadaceae > Aeromonas > Aeromonas sp. QDB25. Next base: position 1,810 of record NZ_JAPCIZ010000036.1, read on the forward strand.
GGCCAGGGCATCGCGCAGGGACTGCACGAATTCGCGGATGTAGCGCTCGCGGTCGAGCCGTTTCTCGTCCAGTTGCTTGGCGATCTGCTTGTAGGTGTCCGGGTGCAGGTAGCGGAAGGCGAGATCCTCGAGCTCCCACTTGAGCTGACCGATACCGAGGCGGTTCGCAAGGGGGGCATAGATGTTGGTGATCTCTTGGGCCATCAGCACCCGGGTCTCCTCATCCGCCTTCTTCGCCTCACGCAGGCAGGCGATGCGCTCCGCCAGCTTGATGACCACGGCGCGCACGTCCTCGACCATGGCGAGCAGCATGCGGCGCACGTTGTCCACCTGCTCCGGCGAGGTTTCGCTGCGGTGAAGGGTTTGCAGGGAGCGGATGGCCTCCATCTCCAGCACCCCTTCAACCAGCTTGGCGATCTTGGGGCCGAAGTCCTCGTTCACCTTTTCCTGGCTGATGAGACCGGCTTCGACGAAGGGATAGAGAATGGCGGCCTTGAGGGTGGCGAGATCCATGCTGAGCATCAGCAGGATGCCCACCATCTCGACCCCGCGCACCAGCAGGCGGTTGGTGAGCGCTTCGTCACCCAGGGTCAGGCAATACTGGTAGACGGTTCGCAGCTGATTCTTGTCACTTTCACTCAGGGTAAGGGAACTGACCCACTCATCCAGAGTGAAATTGTCTTTCAAATGAATATCGCGCACCGCAACCATGGTATCAATCCTTAAAAGTGTGGGGTCGAAAGCCGATGCTCTCCTCATCCCCTCATCAACTGATGACTGCCTCAAATGGGGATGCATGAAAGAGTTTTCAAGGCATGTCACCGTGCAAGGTGACAGGGCTCTTCCCCGCATCCGATCCACTATCGACGACCTAGATTACCCTAATCACTCCCGCTCAAACAGCGCTGCCGCCGCTGGAAAACCAAGATAACCGCATGCTGCCCTGCCCGTTGAAGGCAGCGAAAAACACCTGTTTTACCTCACTCTGGCAGCATCATGCACATCGAAAAATCATCACGACCGCATCTTGATTCATCCAGAATAATGCGGGCGCCTCGACTCAGCCCCGTTCGAACAGCGCCATGGACTCCAGATGACCGGTGTGGGGGAACATGTCCAGCATCCCCAGACGGGTCAGCTTGTAGCCCCCCTGCACCAGCACCTGACTGTCACGGGCCAGGGTGACCGGGTTACAGGAAACATAGACCACCCGTTTGGGGGAAAGTGCCACCACGTGGCTCATCACCTCCAGCGCCCCGGGTCTGGCCGGATCCAGCAGTACCAGATCGAACCCTTCCCGGGCCCAGGACATGCCCACGATCTCGCCGCTCAAGTCCGCCTTGTAGAAGCGGGCGTTGTCGATGCCGTTGCGGCGGGCATTCTCCTGTGCACGCGTCACCATGGCGAGATCCCCTTCCACCCCCACCACTTCGCGGGCCTGACGGGCCAGCGGCAGGGTGAAGTTGCCGATGCCGCAGAAGAGGTCCAACACCTTGTCATCCTTGCCTGCGTCGAGCCAGCTCAATGCCTGCTCCACCATGCGCTGGTTGACGGGCCCGTTGACCTGGATGAAGTCGCCGGGAGCGAATGCAAGAGACAGGCCATCAAGCGTGTAACTTGGCTGAGACTGTTGACGCAGAGGTTCGATCTGCTCGTCCGCCGCCTGCAGATAGAGGTCTATCCCCTGGGCGGTGGCAAACTCAGTCAAGTGCGCCCGGTCCGCCTCGGTGGGGCGACCGGTGTGGCGCAGCAGCATCAGAATGCCCTGCTCCCCCTGAATGAGTTCCGCATGGCCCAGTTCGCGCTGGCTCTTCAGCCGGTTGAGGCATTCGCGCAGAGGGGCGATAAGAGCAGAGAGGGGCTCGGCCAGCACAGGACAGCCAGCAATCTCTACCAGATCGTTCGAATGGCGACGACGAAAGCCCACCCGGGTGCAGCGACCGTTCTTGTCAAACTTGATGGCCAGACGGCAGACCCGGCGGTAGGCGCGGGACTCCCCCGTCAGCGCAGGTGCCAGCGCCGGCGCCTGGATGTTGCCAAGGCGCTCGAACAGGCTGACCAGTCCCGCCTCCTTGGCCGCCAGTTGATCTCCCTCTCCCAGGTGCTGGGCACTGCAACCGCCACACTCGCGATAGTGGTCGCAGAAGGGGGCGACCCGGTTGGCCGCCGGGGTCACCACCTGTTGCAGGGCGGCGTGGGCATAGTGCTTCTTGTCGTCGATGATGCGGGCCTTGATGGCCTCGCCGGGCAGCGCCCCTTCGACGAAGATGGCCTTGCCCTGATGACGGCCGACGCCGACACAGTGGTGATCCAGACTGTCTACCGTAAATTCAATACGTTGGGGCTGGGTGGATTTCTTTTGGGGCTTGAAAAACTGGGCCATAAAACTTGGTGCCTATAGGTGGCTATGTCATGATTGTGGAATCTGCGGCAGACCATTGTCCCACAAGAATAATCGTATGACCAAATACGGCCTGAGGGCCCCAGCCGCGGCATCCGCCCCATCGTCCATTCTGACCAAAAGTGGCCCATTGATATGACCGGATACGGCCTGAGACCCCGTACAGCGACAATGACTGTATTGCCTGCCCGACCCCAGTGCCTGCATGCGCCCCGGGTCATGGCTTCTCTTGCGAAAGGCGGGTCGGCGGCATGACCAAGTACGGTCTCAGGGCCCGGGTGCTGGCCTTCACCATCTTGCCGACCCTCATCATTGGCGGCCTCATCGCCGGCTATTTCACCTTCCACCGCTATCAGCAGCTGGAAAACAACCTCATCGATCAGGGCATCAACATCATCGAGCCCCTGGCCATCGCCAGCGAATACGGCATGACACAGCACAGCCGCGAATCCCTCAAGCGGCTGATCGGGCTCACCCATCGCAAGAACTCGCCCTTCATCAAGTCCATCGCCGTCTTCACCCAGGAGAACCAGCTGTTCGTGACGTCCAACTACCACAGGGACTTCAGCCAGCTTCGTCTGCCGGACGGCAGCGTCATCCCGGCCCTGACCAGCGTCTCCGTCAACGGCGATGACATCATACTGCGCACCCCCATCCAGGCAGAGACCAGCCTGGACGGCTTCCCGCTGCCAAGCGATCTGGAGCCGCCGGTCATCGGCTACATCTCCATGCAACTCGCCACGGACAGGGCCATCGTCCTGCAGTACCGCGACGCCTTCTTCGCGGTCATCATTGTGCTCATCGGGCTGGCCATCAGCGCCCTGTTCGGCTTCCGTCTGGTCAAGAGTGTGACCCAGCCCATCACCGACATGGTGCAGGCAGTGCACCGGATCAGGGAGGGGCGACTCGATACCCGGGTCAGCGGCCAGCTCACCGGCGAGCTGGACATGCTCAAGAACGGCATCAACGCCATGGCCAAGGCGCTCTCCGAATATCACGAGGAGATGCAGCAGAACATCGATCAGGCGACGTCGGATCTGCGGGAGACCCTCGAGCAGATCGAGATCCAGAACGTCGAGCTCGACATGGCGAAGAAGCGCGCCCAGGAGGCCGCCAGGGTCAAGTCCGAGTTCCTCGCCAACATGTCCCACGAGCTGCGCACCCCTCTCAACGGGGTCATCGGCTTCACCCGCCAGCTGCTCAAGACCAGCCTGACCCCGAGCCAGACCGACTACATGCAGACCATCGAGAAGTCGGCGCGCAACCTCCTTGGGATCATCAACGACATCCTCGACTTCTCCAAGCTGGAGGCGGGCAAGCTGCAGCTCGAGCACATCCCCTTCAGCCTGCGGGACACCCTCAACGAGACCATGCACCTGCTGGGGCCGAGCGCCCACGACAAGCAGCTCGAACTCTCCCTCCAGGTGGATGCCGCCGTGCCGGACTACCTCACCGGCGACCCCATGCGTCTGCAGCAGGTGCTCACCAACCTCACCGGCAACGCCATCAAGTTCACCGAGCGCGGCAACGTGGACGTGCGTGTCGAGCAGACCGGGGAATCGAACGGCAACAAGGTGCGCCTGCGGGTGCTGATTCGCGATACCGGCATCGGCATCTCGGAAGAGCAGCAGCGCCAGTTGTTCCAGGCCTTCAACCAGGCAGACTCCTCCATCTCCCGCCGCTATGGGGGCACCGGGCTCGGGCTCGTCATCACCCAGAAGCTGGTGCAGCAGATGGGGGGCCAGATCCGCTTCGAATCCGAACTCGGCAAGGGGTCGGTCTTCTCGTTCCACCTGGATCTGGATGTCTCTCCCCTGCCACAGAGCGAGCGGCTTCCGCTGGATCGCATCCAGGGCAAGCGGGTCTGGCTGCTGGAGCCGGATCCCTTCACTCACGCCTCCCTGCTCGCCCTGCTGGGAGAGTGGCACCTGGATGTGCACTCCCTGACGGTGGACGAGGAGTGGCCCCCGATGAGCAGCCAGGACATGGTGCTCATCGGCAGCAGCACCCTGCACAGCCCGCAGCAGGTGATTGCCCGTCTCGACGGACTGGACGGCCAGCAGAACACCATAGTGCTGCTCAGCAGCCACGAGCCGGCCCTCTACGACGCCATGCTGTCTCACGGCGCCGTCCACTGCCTCTCCAAGCCCATCAACCATCGCAAATTGCTGCACGCTCTGCTCTCCCCCGAGGCGGTACGCCGTGCCCCCCTGCCCGCGCCGATGCCGCGCAGCGTGCAGGCGGTCAAGGTGCTGGCGGTGGATGACAACGCCGCCAACCTCAAGCTCATCGCCGCCATGCTCAAAGAGATGGTGACCGAGGTGGTGGTGTGCAAGAACGGCAAGGAGGCGGTCAACCTGGCCCAGAGCCAGCCGTTCGACATCATCTTCATGGATATCCAGATGCCCGTCATGGACGGCATCAGCGCCACCCAGGCGATCCGCCACCACTCCCTCAACACCGAGACCCCCATCGTCGCGGTCACCGCCCATGCCATTCCCGGTGAGCGGGAGCGCCTCATTCGCCAGGGCATGGACGACTACCTGGCCAAACCCATCGACGAGGGGATGCTGGCGCAGCTCATCACCGACTTCGCCCACCGGCGGCACCAGAATCACGGGGATCAGCAGATAGACTGGCCCCTTGCCGTGCGTCAGGCCGCCGGCAAGCCGGCCCTCGCCCGGGAGATGCTGACCATGTTGCTGGCCAGCTTCGACGAGGTGGAGCCCATCCTGGCGGCGGCGCTGGAAGGGAGTGCCGAGGATGCAGACGTGCTGGCCCAGCTCCACCGCCTCAACGGTGGCTGCGCCTACTCCGGGGTGCCGGGTCTGCAACGCCTGCTCTCCCAGCTCGAGCAGCAGCTGCGCGACGGGGTCGCCGTGAGCGATCTGGAACCCGAATTGCTGGAGCTGCAGGATGCCCTGGAGCAGGTGAGGCAAGAGGCCCCCCGCTACCTGGCCCTGACCGACTGAGGCGCTTTTTCTGACTGGACAGGCGGCAGGTGGTAACATCTGCGCCGTTTCCACAGGAGTCAACATGACCAACAACGATATTCTGCGCCGCCTGCGCTATGCCCTCAGCATCAGCAACGACCAGATGGTCGAGATCTTTGCCAAGGGCAATCTGGCCATCACCCATGCCCAGTTGCACGGCTGGCTGATGAAAAAGGCCGAAGAGGGCGAGGCACAGGAAGCGGGCTTCGCCGCCTGCCCGGACTCGGCACTCAGCCAGTTCCTCGACGGCTTCATCGCCCTGCGCCGCGGTGTGCGGGAAGATGCCCCGCCCCAGGTGATCCCGAACCGGATCAACAACAACCTGATCCTGCGCAAGCTGCGCATCGGCCTCAACTACAAGGAAGAGGAGATGCTGGGCACCCTCAAGCTCGCGAACTTCAACCTCTCCAAGTCCGAGCTGAGTGCCCTGTTCCGCGCCAGGGATCACAAGCACTATCAGGATTGCGGGGATCAGATCCTGCGCAACTTCCTGATTGGCCTCACCGCCAAATACAGGCCCGGGCCCTGATGACCGCCTCCGGCCAGGTGCGAGGCTAGACCATGGGCTGGCGCCGCCTGCTGGCTCCACGCCCGTCGGCGAGCGGCGGCGTGTGCCAGTTCGCGGCGCGCTGGCGCTGGTCACTGCCCCTCATCCTGCTGCTCGGCGCCTGCCAGCCTGCGCCCTATCGTCTCAATCAGGAGCATCAGAGCGCCAGCCAGAACGAGCGCATCGCCTTTCTCATCCTGCACTACACGGATGAAGAGGATGCCCGCTCCCTGCGCCTGCTGACCGAGCCGGAGCACAAGGTGAGCGCCCACTACCTGATCCCCCGCGACACCGACGAACAACCGTTCCCGGTCTACCAGCTGGTGCCCGACAGCCAGCGGGCCTGGCACGCCGGACGCAGTCGCTGGCATCACTACGCCGGGCTCAACGCCAGTTCGCTCGGCATCGAGATAGTGAATCTCGGGTATGACGAGAAAGACGCGGCCCTGCCCGCCCATCTGAGACACTGGCAACCCTATCCCCCTGCCCAGATCGCCGCCCTCGGCGCCCTCGCCCGGGATCTGATCGAACGCTACCAGATCCCCCCCACCCAGGTGCTGGCCCACAGCGACGTCGCCCCCGAGCGCAAGCAGGATCCCGGCCCCCGGTTCCCCTGGCGCGAGCTCGCCCTGCGCTACGGTGTCGGCGCCTGGCCCGACGAGGCCCGGGTGGCCGAGCTGCGCCAGACGCAGCTCAATCCCTGGGATGCGCTGCAATGGCAGCAGCAGCTTGCCCGTTACGGCTACGGCCTCCCCCAGCACGGCGCCTGGGATGAGCAGAGCCGCGCCGTCCTGCGCGCCTTCCAGCTTCACTTTCGCCCCGCCCTGGTCACCGGCGAGCCGGATGCCGAGTGCCAGGCCATCCTCACCGCCCTGCTGGAGCGCTACTTCCCGGAACCAGGCTGAGACGCCCCTTCCCTTTCGCCCTCTGCACACGGATGCCCGGCCCCATGCCAGATGATCACGGGGTTCACCCCGCCTTCCACTCCTGAAAACCACAAGGGACGCCGAAGCGTCCCTTGTGGTTTTCATACCAGCGAAGCGGCATCAGATCCCCTGACGGGCTTCCTGCATCAGCGCACGCATGTCGCTGACCGCCTTGGCCAGACCGTCGAAGGCGGCGCGACCGATGATGGCGTGACCGATGTTGAGCTCATAGAGCTCGGGGATGGCGGCGATAGCCTTGACGTTGTGGTAGTGCAGGCCGTGGCCCGCATTGACCTTCAAGCCCTTGCCAGCGGCGTAGGAAGCACCGGCGGCGATGCGCTTGAACTCGGCGTTGCGCTCGGCATCCGTGGTGGCATCGGCGTAGCGGCCAGTGTGGATCTCGATGAAGGGAGCACCGCTCGCGGCGGCCGCATCGATCTGCAGCGGATCCGCATCGATGAAGAGCGACACCTGGGCGCCCACGGCGGCCAGGCGGGTCACCGCATCGGTCACCTTGTCCAACTGGCCCGCCACGTCCAGACCACCCTCGGTGGTCACCTCGGTGCGCTTCTCCGGCACCAGGCAGACGAAGTGGGGCTTGATGCGGCAGGCGATGCCGATCATCTCCTCGGTCACCGCCATCTCCAGGTTCATCCTGGTCTGGATGGTCTGGCGCAGGATCTCCACGTCCCGGTCGGTGATGTGGCGGCGATCTTCCCGCAGGTGGACCGTGATGCCATCGGCACCGGCCTGCTCGGCCACGAAGGCGGCCTGTACCGGATCCGGATACTGGGTGCCGCGGGCGTTGCGCAGGGTGGCGATATGGTCGATGTTCACACCCAGGTAGATCTCGCTCATTGCTTACTCCTTGATACAGGTCATCTGTGAATGCCGGAGCGGGTGGTGCCCGCTCCTCTGTCCATGTGCCGCCGCAGGCCGGTTCTGGCCACGGCGACAGCATTATTGTTCATGAAAGGCGATGTCATAAACACAAAACATCACCAGATAATAAAAATCAGCTTGAAACACTGCCTTTTCGCTTCAAAAAGAGCTCCCTGCTCTTCAGTTGACGCTTGCCGAGATAGGGCTGCAGCGCCAACCGGCTGAAACGCTTGGCCGCCTGCAGCAAGGGAGGCGTGTCGAAACGCCCCTCGGCGAAGGCCAGCAGGTGGGCACCGAGGAACAGGGTACGGGGATCCGGCGCCCGCTCGCAAGCGACAAAGCCGAGCTCCCGCTCGAAGCCGTAGAGCAGGGTAGGGTCGATGGGGGAGTCGTCGTCCGCGGCATATTCGAAATCCACCGCGTAGCCCAAGGCCTGCAGCAGCAGGAACTCGAAGCGGCGCAGGGGCAGCTCCGGGGTCTCGCCGTCAGCCAGGGCCATGATGGCACGGGCATAGGCGTCGAACACCTCGGGGAAGGGGGTGTGCGCTTCCAGCAGGTAGTAGACCAGCTCGTTGAGATAGAGGCCGTAGAAGAGACGATCCCCGCCGAGGCGCAACGAGTGATCCGGGCACTCCACCTGGGTGAGGTTCTTGAGATCCCCCTTGCCGCGCCAGGCAATGGTGAGCAGGGTGAAGGGCTGAAGCAGCCCCTTCAGAGAGGAGCGTGGCCCGCGGGAACCGCGAGCCACCAGGGTGAATCGACCGCTATCCTGGGTGAAGACCTCGACCAGTTGGCTGGTCTCCCGATAGGGCCGACTGTGGATGACGAAAGCCGGGGTCAGCAATCAGTCGTCGCCATACCCGAGGCTGCGCAGGGCCCGCTCGTCGTCGGCCCAGCCGGACTTGACCTTGACCCACAGCTCGAGATGCACCTTGTTCTGGAACAGCCGTTCCATGTCGATGCGCGCCTCTGTGCCGATGGTCTTGATCTTCTCGCCCTTGTTGCCGATGACCATCTTTTTCTGGCCTTCGCGCTCCACCAGGATGAGCCCGTGGATGTGGTAGAGACCGGTCTCCTCCACCTTGAAGCGCTCGATCTCCACCGTCACCGAATAGGGCAGCTCCTCGCCGGTGAAGCGCATCAGCTTCTCGCGGATGATCTCGGAGGCCATGAAGCGGGAAGAGCGGTCGGTCACGTAATCTTCCGGGAAGAAGTGGACGTTCTCTGGCAGCAGATCCTTGGCCCACTCGCGGATCTTCTCCACGTTGGTGCCCTTCTCGGCGCTGATGGGCAGGATGTGGGCAAAGTTCATCTGCTGACCCAGCCACTCGAGGTGCGGCAGCAGATCCTCTTTCTCCTTGACGTTGTCGATCTTGTTGACCGCCAGCACCACGGGGCACTTGAGGTGGCGCAGCTTGCCCAGCACCATCTCGTCGTCCTTGGTCCAGTGGGTGCCGTCAACCACGAACACCACCATGGCCACGTCCCCCAGAGAACTGGTGGCTGCGCGGTTCATCAGGCGGTTGATGGCCCGCTTCTCCTCGATGTGCAGACCCGGGGTATCCACATAGATGGTCTGATGGTTCTCCTCGGTGTCGATCCCCAGGATCCGGTGACGGGTGGTCTGGGGTTTCTTCGAGGTGATGCTGACCTTCTGGCCAAGCAGCTTGTTGAGCAGGGTGGACTTGCCCACGTTGGGGCGGCCCACGATGGCAACAAAGCCGCAATAGGTGCTATCTGTATCCGTCATGGCAATCTTTCCAATTCTGGTTGTGTCGAAAGACCGCGGCCTCTTGCATTCATAGCAGTCATGACAGCCTTTCCAATGCTTGCTGCGCCGCGGCCTGTTCGGCCTTGCGACGGCTGGTGCCGACCCCGACCAGGGGACCATCCAGACCGTCCACCTCGCACTGCACGGTGAACTCCTGGTTGTGGGCCTCGCCCTTGACGTTGGTCACGGTATAGGTCGGCAGGGACCGGCGGCTGCCCTGCAGGATCTCCTGCAGCCGGGTCTTGGGATCCTTCTGTTCGATCCCGGGCTTGATCTCGCCAAGGCGGCTGGCATACCAGCCGAGCAGGAGGCTGCGCACCCGCTCCAGATCCGTGTCCAGATAGACGGCGCCGATCACCGCCTCGACGGTGTCGGCCAGGATGGACTCGCGGCGAAAACCGCCGCTTTTCAGCTCCCCCGGCCCCAGGATCAGGTGATCCCCGAGGTCGAATTCCCGGCCCAGCTCGGCCAGCGTCTTCTCGCGCACCAGGGTGGCGCGCATCCGGCTGAGATCCCCTTCCGCCGCCTGCGGGAAGCGGTGGAAGAGATCATCGGCAATCACCAGACTCAGGATGGAGTCCCCCAGAAATTCCAGGCGCTCGTTGTGACGGGACCCTGCGCTGCGATGGGTCAGTGCCCGGGTCAGCAGCTCAGGATCCTGAAAGACATGCCCGAGACGGGACTGCAGTCTGTTCATCTTGATATTCATTTACTTGATTCCGCCAATGCGGTTGAAGCGCACACCGGTCGGCACCCAGCTCGGCAAGCTGGACCCTTCCTCGCGCTCGAATTCGAAACTGATCCAGATGGCGACCGCCTTGCCCACCAGGTTCTGCTCGGGCACGAAGCCCCAGAAACGGCTGTCGGTGCTGTTGTCGCGGTTGTCACCCATCACGAAATAGTGGCCTTCCGGCACTACCCACTCGTCGGGGTAGGTGCCGGGCTGGCGATAGTAACGGTCCACCAGGTCCGGCATCAGCGGGTTGCGCAAGGTCTCGTGGGAGACATCGCCCAGCTGTTCGGTGTAGCGATCCAGCGGGATCCCCATCTGGCTGAACTCGCCGCGCTGCTCGAACTTGACGTCCAGCTTCTGGAAGCCGGGGCACGTTTTCCCTTCCTGCTCATCGCACTTGGGCCGGATCATCAGCTCCTTGTTGCGATAGATGACCCGATCGCCGGGCATGCCGACCACCCGCTTGATGTAGTCCACCCGGGTATCCAGCGGATACTTGAAGACCACCACATCACCGCGCTTCGGCTCGCCGGTCTCGAGGAACTTGGTGTTGGTCACCGGGTCCTTGAGGCCGTAGGCAAACTTCTCCACCAGGATGAAGTCGCCCACCAGCAGGGTCGGCATCATGGAGCCGGACGGGATCTGGAACGGCTCGAAGATGAAGGAACGCAGGATCAGCACCAGCGCGATCACCGGGAAAACCCCGCCGGTCTGTTCGATCCAGACCGGCATGGGGGCCACCTTGGCCAGTGTCTTCTCGTCCACATCCGGACCGGCATTGGCACGGGCGGCGGCAATCTTGGCCGCCCGCTGCTTGGCCCAGACCAGCTTGTCGAGCGTCCAGATGATGCCGGTCAGCAGGGTGACGACGACGAGGATCAGGGAAAAGGTGCTTGCCATCGATTAATCCTTTCCGACGTGGAGAATGGCGAGGAAGGCCTCTTGCGGAACGTCCACACGGCCCAGGGACTTCATCCGCTTCTTGCCTTCTTTCTGCTTGTTCAGCAGCTTCTTCTTCCGGCTCACGTCACCACCGTAGCACTTGGCGGTGACGTCTTTACGCAATGCCTTGACGGTGCTGCGGGCGATGATCTGGTTGCCGATGGCGGCCTGAATGGCGATGTCGAACATCTGGCGCGGGATCAGCTCGCGCATCTTTTCCACCACCTGGCGACCGCGATACTGGGCGTTCTCCTTGTGGGTGATGATGGCCAGGGCGTCGACCCGCTCGCCGTTGATCATGATGTCCAGACGGACCATGTCGGAGGTTTCGAAACGCTTGAAGCCGTAGTCCAGGGAGGCGTAGCCGCGACTGGTGGACTTCAGACGGTCGAAGAAGTCGAGCACCACTTCCGCCATCGGGATCTCGTAGGTCAGCGCCACCTGCTTGCCGTGGTAGACCATGTTGGTCTGTACGCCGCGCTTCTCGATGCAGAGGGTGATGACGTTGCCCATGTACTCCTGCGGCAGCAGGATGTGACACTCGGCGATGGGCTCGCGCATCTCCTTGATGTTGTTGATGGCGGGCATCTGGGCCGGGCTGTCGATGTGGATGGTGGAGCCATCGTTCAGCTCGATCTCGTAGACCACGGTCGGCGCAGTGGTGATGAGATCCAGGTCGTATTCACGCTCCAGACGCTCCTGGATGATCTCCATGTGCAGCATCCCGAGGAAGCCACAGCGGAAGCCGAAGCCCAATGCCGTGGAACTCTCCGGTTCGTAGAACAGGGAGGCATCGTTGAGGGAGAGCTTCTCCAGCGCATCGCGGAAGGACTCGTAGTCATCGCTGGAGATGGGGAACAGGCCCGCATAGACCTGGGGCTTCACCTTCTTGAAGCCGGCCAGCGCCTTCTCGGCACCGTGCTTGGCCAGGGTCAGGGTATCCCCCACCGGCGCACCGTGGATATCCTTGATGCCGCAGACGACCCAACCTACCTCGCCACAACCCAGGCCGTCGGTGTCCACCTGCTTCGGCGTGAAGATACCGATGCGATCCACACCCCACACCTGACCGGTGCTCATCACCTTGATCTTGTCGTTCTTTTTCAGGGAACCGTTCTTGATCCGCACGAGCGACACGACCCCGAGATAGGAGTCGAACCAGGAGTCGATGATCAGCGCCTGCAGCGGCGCCTCCGGATCCCCTTCCGGGGACGGGATCTTGGCGACGATCTCTTCCAGCACCAGATCGACACCGAGGCCGGTCTTGGCGGAGCAGCGCACCGCGTCCACCGCGTCGATGCCGACGATGTCCTCGATCTCCTCGGCAACCCGCTCGGGCTCTGCGGCCGGCAGGTCGATCTTGTTCAGCACCGGCACCACTTCCAGATCCATTTCCATGGCGGTATAGCAGTTGGCCAGAGTCTGTGCCTCAACCCCCTGACCGGCATCCACCACCAGCAGTGCCCCTTCACAGGCAGCCAGGGAGCGAGAAACCTCGTAGGAGAAATCCACGTGGCCCGGGGTGTCGATAAAGTTCAGCTGATAGGTGTTACCGTCTTGTGCCTGGTAGTTCAGGGTCACACTCTGTGCCTTGATGGTAATGCCGCGCTCGCGCTCCAGATCCATGGAGTCCAGCACCTGGGCCTGCATCTCGCGATCGGACAGGCCGCCGCAAGTCTGGATCAGACGGTCCGACAGGGTCGACTTACCGTGGTCGATGTGCGCAATAATCGAAAAGTTACGAATGTGTTTCATCGAGCAAGAATCACTCAAAATTAAGTTAGGGTCGGATATGAGGGCAGGATTTTACTGGATAACCCGGTCGACGGCCAATCTTTAGTCGGCGGGCCCCACAAATAGCGCCTTGTCTGGCGGGCGTTGGGCACCTGGATGCCCTCCGCCAGACCCGGCCCCTCAAGAGAGATGACGGGTATTGAGCACCACCCCGAGCATGCGGGGACCGTATTCCCCCTGCTCGAGCCGGTCAGAAAAGTAACGAACCAGTAAAAATCCGATGGCGCCGCCCAGCAGACAGCAGAGGATGGTCACCCCCTCTCCCGCCGACAAGAGCGGCACCAGCCAGAGCTGGCCGAGCAGGGCGCCCAGCAGCAGACAGAAGAGCGGCAGCACGTACACCAGAGCCGCACCGCGCAGGATGCTGGCCTGAGGGATGCCCAGGCGGATCTGCTGGCCCACCGCCACATCGCCGGTGAGGGCGACCCGCAGCCGCTGCGCCTTCATGGGAAAGGCCTTGGCGACGGTGCCGGTCCCGCAGCTGGATTGTTGGTGGCAACCGCTGCAGGCGGATCGCCGCTCGCACTCCACCCAGGCGTGATTGCCGTCGATAGCCACTACTGTGGCCAGCTCTTCACTCATGTTACTCACCTGATGACTCCTCACAGGGGGCGGTGGATGCACCGGATCTCAGCACGGCGGCACCCTCAGGGCAAGTCTCACGGCAAAGACTCACTGCACCGCCTCGTTGCGGGCCAGGGGCTGCACTGCCTCGGCGATGCGCTTGGCGGTTTCGGCTGGCACCTCGCCCACTACGGTGATCTCCACCCCGACCTCGTTGACGAAGCTCACCAGCGAGGTAGCCCCCTGGCGAATCAACTGCTGGCGCACCGCCTGCTTGGGATCGACCCGGGAGACGTAGACGGAGAGATCCACCAGCCCGTCGGAGAGCATCATGTAATCCACCGGCAGACTGGTGCTGACCAGCTGATGCCGATCCTGAGAGAGCACCTTGAAGCCATCGGGCAACCAGGTCAGGTGCCAGTTGAGGGTCTGCTGGGGAGCGGGATAGGCATCTTCCAGCGCCAGCGCATCCGGCAGCTTGCTGCGTGCCAGGGTGACCAGCCAGGGGGCCGGCGCAGATTGCCTGTCCAGATCCACCCCCAGCACCTGTTCCACCAGATTGCCTTCCCGATCCACCATGTCCACCCGCAGCAGCAGATGGCTCTGTTCGTCAATCCAGAGCACGAAGCCGTACTTGTCCGCCTCCTTGGGCACCAGCCGCACCACTTGTGCCACCAGGCCGGCCACCCGGCTGCGGCCCGCCAGCACGGGGTCATAGCTCTCCATCACCCGGGGCAGCGGCATCCTCACCAGGCTCGACCACACCCCGGGGAAACGCGCCCCCTTGAGGGTGTAGGGTTCATGGGTGTTTTCGAAGAAGGTGTATTCGTTCTGGCGTTGCAGGAACTCCACGGCCTTGCCGTCGAGATAGCTCAGGTGAGCCACCTCCTTGCCATCGATGATCCCGTGGCTGAAACGGATAGGCTCGAGGCGCCCCTGGCGGGCCTTGACCATGGACAATTCGAAGTTTTGTTGCGAAACGGCACTCTGCATCTGCTGCAACAAGGCCTCGGCCGACAGATCGTCGGCCGAGGCCTTGGCACAAATCAACAGGAGAGAGGCCAGCAGGATACGGCTGGACTGGCGCACGATCTGATCCCTAAAAATGCGTTATTCCTGAATCTGCTTGTCTTGCAGCAGACGCTGTTGCAGTTGATGGTCGCGCAGGAAGGCATTGATGCGCTCGCGCTGCTCCTGCATCTGCTGCTCGCTCAGACCTTGCTGACGCACACCGGTCCGGCTGCCATCCTGGGGATAGTGCACGCTCACCGGCGCAGCACTGCCACCCACGGGTATGGTATTGAGCACCGGACTGGTCGGTACACCATCCTTGCCCTGGTACTGCTGCACGCCGAAGATGACGGCGGCAGCCACGGAGGCGGCAATGGCATACTGCCCCACTTGCTGGCCAAAGCGGCGAACGAAGGGGATCACCTTGCCGGCGGGCTGCACCTGGGGCGCAGCAGGCTGTGCCGGCTTGGGCGCCAGTATGGCGGGTTCATCCTCCAGCGCCAGCATGATGCTGTCGCTGAGATCCAGTTGCAGACTGACCGGCAGGTCACCCCGCATGGCATCACCGATCAGATGGTAACGCGACCAGGTATCCTGCAGAGCGGGATCCGTTCCCAGCTCGTTCAGTACCTCGATTTCGCTGAGGTCGCCATCCATCAGGGCTGAAAGTTGCTCTTTATTTGCCATAAGTTTGCCTGTCTTTCCCCAGTTAATGCTCGATCAGAGGTTGCAGCTTTTTATCGATTGCTTCCCTCGCCCGGAAGATGCGGGATCTCACCGTACCCACCGGGCAATCCATGATCTCCGCAATCTCCTCGTAGCTCAGCCCTTCCATTTCACGAAGGGTGATCGCCGTTCTCAAATCTTCTGGCAAGGCTTCTATGGCGGTAAACACAGTACGCTTGATCTCGTCGGTCAGCGCCAGGTTTTCCGGGGTGGCCACCTCTTGCAGGGCTTCACCACCACCATAATATTCAGCCTCGTCCGCTTCGACATCACTGCTGGGCGGTCTGCGCCCCTGTGACGTCAGGTAGTTTTTGGCCGTGTTGACGGCGATCCGGTACAACCAGGTGTAAAACGCGCTCTCGCCACGGAATGTCGGCAACGCACGGTAGGCCTTGATAAAGGCCTCCTGCGCCACATCCGGTACATCGCCCGGATTGTTGACATACCTGGCCACCAGGTTGACCACCTTGTGCTGGTACTTGCGTACCAACAGGTTGAATGCATTTTTATCGCCACGCTGGACCCGTTCAACCAGCTGTTCGTCCAGTAGATTCTGGTCGCTCATCAGAGCCGTAAAACCCCCATCAGGTTATCGTTTTTCTTTTCCGGCCCCTTCTAAGCGCACAAGTTCAGACAGGAGGAATCAGGGAAAGTTCGCTTGCATTGAAAAAAATGTGATGCGGGCTGCATCACAACCCCCCTTGGGCTACCATGGGGCCAGTTCTTAATCCAGGCCAATGATACTTATGAAAGCAAGTGTTGAATACCTTTGCGACGTACTCATCATTGGCAGCGGTGCCGCCGGTCTGTCCCTCGCGTTGCGATTGGCAGACCAGGCCAAAGTCCTGGTTCTGAGCAAGGGGCCCATCAGTGAGGGGGCCACTCTCTATGCGCAAGGAGGCATCGCTGCCGTGTTCGACGAGACCGACAGCATCGAATCCCACGTGAGCGACACGCTCAACGCCGGCGCCGGGTTGTGCGACCCGGCGGTGGTGGAGTTCACCGCCCGCAACGCCCGCGACTCCATCCAGTGGCTCATTCAGCAGGGGGTCCCCTTCGATCAGGAAGAGGATGCCGAGGGGGAATCCCACTATCACCTGACCCGGGAAGGGGGCCACAGCCATCGCCGCATCTTCCACGCGGCCGACGCCACCGGCAAGGCGGTGCAGCTCACCCTGATCGACCAGGTGCGCGCCCACCCCAACATCCAGCTGATGGAGCGCTTCAACGCGGTCGATCTCATCACCACCCGCAAGCTGGGTCTGCCGGGCAACAAGGTACTGGGAGCCTATGTCTGGAATCGCAACGCCGAGCAGGTCGAGGTGATCCGCGCCCGCTTCGTGGCGCTGGCCACCGGCGGGGCCTCCAAGGTGTACCAGTACACCTCCAACCCCGATGTAAGCTCTGGCGACGGCATCGCCATGGCATGGCGGGCCGGCTGCCGGGTGGCAAATCTGGAGTTCAACCAGTTCCACCCCACCAGCCTGTTCCACCCGGACGACCCCAACTTCCTGCTGACCGAGGCCCTGCGCGGCGAAGGGGCCTACCTGCGCCGTCCCGACGGCAGCCGCTTCATGCCGGAATTTGACGAGAGGGCCGAGCTGGCCCCGCGGGACATCGTCGCCCGCGCCATCGACCACGAGATGAAGCGCCTCGGGGCGGATTGCATGTATCTGGACATCAGCCACAAGCCGGCGGATTTCATCATCAAGCACTTCCCGACCATTTATGAGCGCTGCCTCGCGGTCGGTATCGACATCACCAGGGAGGCGATGCCCATCGTCCCGGCGGCCCACTACACCTGTGGCGGCGTGATGATCGACAACAACGGCCAGACCGACATCCCCGGCCTCTATGCCATCGGCGAGGTGACCTATACCGGGTTGCACGGCGCCAATCGCATGGCCTCCAACTCCCTGCTCGAATGCGTGGTCTATGCCCATCAGGCGGGAGCCGACATCCTGGCCAAGCTGCCCACCAGCGTGGCGCCCCCCAGCCTGCCGGCCTGGGACGAGAGCCAGGTGGATGACTCGGACGAGCAGGTGGTGATCCAGCACAACTGGCACGAACTGCGGCTGATGATGTGGGACTACGTGGGCATAGTGCGCACCAATAAGCGCCTGGCCCGGGCCAAGCGTCGCATCGATCTGCTCAAGCAGGAGGTGCAGGAGTACTACGCCAACTTCCGGGTCTCCAACAACCTGCTGGAGCTGCGCAACCTGTTGCAGGTGGCCGAGCTCATCGTCAACTGCGCCCTGGAGCGCAAGGAGTCTCGCGGTTTGCACTACAACCTGGATTATCCGGACATGCAGCCGGACTCCAAGCCGACCGTGCTGACCCCGGATCGGGAATAAGGCCGTTGCGTTCGATTCGGGCGTATGCCCTCCCCCAGATGACCCCGCCCAGGCGGGGTCATCTGCTATGAGCGGCAGATGTGGCAGGTAGAGAGACGCCCCTAGCGGACAGCGAGGTGGATGGCGCGGGCCAGGGCGCGGTAGTGTGCAGAGGCCAGGGCATCGGAGAAGAGCCAGAGCTGCCCCTCGGAGCCCTCCAGCGTCTTCAGCCGTAACCAGAGCACCCCGGGCAGGATGCGGCTGCGGGGATCCAGCCGATGGCGCGCCCCTTGCCACTCGAGCCACTCCCCGTCCCAGACGAGCACGCCGCTCGCCGCCGGATGGCGGCGCAACGCGCGCCACAGACTCAGCCCCCAGACAGGGAGGAACAGCCCCCATTGCCAGCCCTGGATCAGGCTGGCGACGGGCAAGAGCAGCAACAGAAACAGGATGCACAGCAGCAGACGCTGCTGGCGGGAGGCGATCACGGGCATCACTACCCGCTGGGGAGACGCGAGGCTGGCCATGAGGGGTGGCGGTCGCGAGTCGGGCTCAGCGCAGGCTGTCGTGACGGGCCTGGTTGCGCTCGAGGATCAGGGGGATCATGACGGCAAAATCGGGATCCTCGGGCACGCCGTGACCCATGCACCAGCGGAACAGCTCGGGATCCTCGCACTCCAGCAGGCGGATGAAGGTGCGCTGTTCGGCCTCGCCGAGGCCATCGAACTCGTGCTCAAAGAAGGGCATAAAGATCACATCCAGCTCGAGCATGCCGCGACGGCAGGCCCACTTCAGGCGGGACTTCTCACTTGGGTTCAACATGGAACTCTCCTTACAAAGACCGGGGAATGGTAGCAGCAGGATTTTCCGGCTGACAAACATTCCTTACGTCTTTACCATGCAGGTCACATACTTTCTGTCTCTGGAATCCCATCGTGAGCCTGCCGACCCCTCTTCTTCCTGCCGAGCCGACCCTGTTTTCCCTGACCAATCTGGCCATCACCCGCCTCGGCGGCCCGGATCGCGCCAAGTATCTGCAAGGTCAGGTCACCTGCGATGTCAACGCCCTGCAACCGGGCCAGAGCACCCTCGGCGGCCACTGCGATCCCAAGGGCAAGCTGTGGAGCGATTTTCGCCTGCTCTGCCTGGAAGACAGCCTGCTGATGCTGACCAAGCCCTCGGTGCTGGCCCGCCAGCTGCCGGAGCTCAAGAAGTTTGCGATCTTTGCCAAGGTCGAGATCGGCGAGTTTCAGGGCAGCCTGGCCGGACTGGCCGGTCAGGGGACGGACGACTGGATGGCACAGCACTTCGCGCTGACCGGCACCGGCCTGGTGGAGGGCGGCATGGCAGTCAGGGTGGAGGCGGACCGCTGGCTGCTGGCGAGCACATCTCCGCTGGCCCTGAACCTGCCGGTGGGCGACGAAGGACTCTGGTGGGGGCTGGAAATCAAAGCCGGTCTCCCCCATCTGGAAGCTGTCCATCAGGGGGAATACATCCCCCAGATGCTGAACCTGCAAGCCCTTGATGGCATCAGCTTCAACAAGGGCTGCTACATGGGGCAGGAGACGGTGGCGCGCGCCAAGTATCGCGGCGCCAACAACCGCGCCCTCTTCGTGCTGAGCGGCACTGCCGCAACGCAGGTGGCCAGCGGTGACACCCTGGAGATCCAGCTCGGTGACAACTGGCGCCGCAGCGGTCTGGTGCTCAACGCCTGGCAGCAGCAGGGTCAGGTGTGGCTCACCGCCGTGCTGCCCAAGGATACCGAGGCCGACGCCCGCTTCCGCCTCAAGCTGGAAGAGGGCTCCAGCCTCGGTCTGCAACCCCTGCCCTATGCGTTGATCGACTGAATCCCCCCTAGCGAGGCACCCGCGCCAGCAGTGCCTCCTGCAACCAGCGCCCCGCCTGCCCGAGCGGGCGGGCGCGATACCACTGC
The DNA here is from genome assembly GCF_027707725.1 of Aeromonas sp. QDB25. Taxonomy (NCBI): domain Bacteria; kingdom Pseudomonadati; phylum Pseudomonadota; class Gammaproteobacteria; order Aeromonadales; family Aeromonadaceae; genus Aeromonas; species Aeromonas sp. QDB25. The sequence goes on from NZ_JAPCIZ010000036.1 coordinate 21,366, forward strand.
AACTCCAGCGCAAGTTCCGCCTCGGCGATGAAGTCCGGCTTGAGCACCACCAGCTCCCCCCGCGCCAGGGGCCGGTGCAGCAGAAACTCGGGCACCGCCGCCCATCCCAGCCCCAGTTTCACCAGCTCCAGGATCCCGAGATCCCCCTCCACCCACCACACTTGCGCCGAGAGGCGGAAGCGATGACGCTCCGTCCCCTCCCGCCGTCCGGTCACCATCAACTGGCGAGCCCCTTGCAGGTCGCTCTCCTTCAACGGCGTCTTGTGGGCCAGGGGGTGATCCGGAGAGACCACCAGGGGCATGGTGACCGTCCCCAGGGAGCGGGAGACCAGCTCCCGCTCGGGGTGCGCCTTCTGATAGCTGATGCCGAGCTGGGCACGGCCGCTCTTGAGCAGCTCGGTCACGTCTTCCATCAGCGGAAACAGCAGCTCCAGCTCCACCGCCGGGTAACGGCTGGCAAACTCCTCCAGCAGGGAACCAAGCCAGGGCAGGTGGGAGTCATCGTCGATGGCCAGGGTGAGGCGCGACTCGACACCGTTGGCCAGCTCGCCGGCGATGGCCTGCAGTCGCTCGCTCTGGGCCAGCAGCACCCCCGCCTCCTGACAGATGCGGGCCCCCGCCTCGGTCAGCACGGGATAGCGGCCGCTGCGATCGAACAGCGCAAGGCCGAGATCGATCTCCAGGTTGGCGATGGCGGCACTCACCACCGACTGAGCCTTGCCCAGCCTGCGCGCCGCCGCCGAGAACGACCCGGTCTCGGCCGTCGCCAGCAATGCCTTGAAGTGTTCCAGTGAAGGGGTCATGAGCCTGCTCCGCCGTGCTGTTGTGTCGTCACATCTATCTATTTTAGCGATAGATACCAACGTGAATCTATCCGGTTTTGGCGATACATTGTCGCCATTCCCTGACCAAAGAGAGAGACAGACCATGCGTACGACCCGTGACCGCCTGCGCCACGCCATCGGCTTCGAATTGATTGGCCTGCTGATCGCCGCCCCGCTGGCCAGCTGGGTGACCGGCGTCGGGCTCAACCACATGGGCCCCCTGGCCCTGTTCTTCTCGGTGGTCGCCACCGTCTGGAACTATGTCTACAACATCGGGGTGGACAAGCTGCTGCTGCGCTATCAGGGCCACACCCACAAGGCGCTGTGGCAGCGGGTGCTGCACACCCTGGGGTTCGAGGGGGGCCTGCTGATCGTGGCCCTGCCGGTGATGTCCTGGTGGCTCGACATCGGCCTGCTGGAGGCGCTGGTGCTGGATATGGGCTTCGTGCTCTTCTACCTGGTCTATGCCTTCGTCTACAACTGGAGCTACGACAAGGTGTTCCCCATTCCCATGGGACAGGTGCAGAAGGCGCTGGGATAAGCGATTCGAGGGGTAAGGGCGAGGCACCATCATGCGATGGCATGATGGTGCTGAAGAGGGCCTCGCGGGGTCAGGCCTGGGCCTTGACCTCTTCCGGCGGGGTGTCGTCCTGCCTGGCTTCCTGGCGCATCATGGCTTCGAGGTCGCTCTGGTACTGGTTCAGCATGCGCTGGGCCGCCACCATGTCCCCCTTGTGCAGGCGCTCGAACAGATGATGCTGCACCACGCCGTTGAGGTACTCCACCGTGATGGGCTGCTCCAACGCCGACAACAGCTCCTCTTTTTCCAGCTCCGCATTGATCTCGTCGACACTGGTACGCAGCAGACCGGCCAGTTGCACCAGCATGCGGCGCTCCCCTTCACGCAACAGGCTCAACATGCGGTTTCTCTGCTGCTCATTCTGTTGGGTCATACATTTCCTTACGTAGAATTGGAACAAGCCCGCTCATTCTGCCCTGTCCTTTTCACAGCGTCCATCTCGGGCGCATGACTTATTCCGGGTGCGGGGGGCCGGGTGCTATTTGCCCCCCGGCCCGGTATAGTAACGGCTGATCCAGGGGGCCCGTGCGCCCCGTTGCCGAGACCGTCCATCCCTATGACCGACGCCATTCTGGTGCTCTGCACCTGCCCCGACGAGACCAGTGCAGACCGCCTCTGCGAGCAGCTGCTCGACCAGCGCCTCGCCGCCTGCATCAACCAGCTGCCCGGGGTCACCTCCGTCTATCGCTGGCAGGGCAAGACGGAACGAACCCGGGAGATCCAGCTCGTCATCAAGAGTCGGGCCGCTCTGTTCGAACCCCTGCGCCAGTGCATTCTCGCCCACCATCCCTACGAGGTACCGGAGATCCTGGCGCTCCCGGCAAGCCAGGGCCACCCTGCCTATCTCGACTGGTTGACACAGGAGACCTCATGACCGCCTCTCGCCCCCTCTCCTTCCTGCTGATGCTGCTGGGCCTGCTCTGCGTCCTGACGACGGCCCCCGCCCGGGCCAGCAGCCAGGATCTGCTCGGCAGCCTCGGCATCGAGACCCAGCCCAGATTCCTCAAGGTGGATCAGGCCTTCGCCCTCGAGAGCGAACAACAGGGTGATCGGCTGCTGCTCCGGATACGCATCGCCGACGGCTACTACCTCTATCGCCACAGCATCCGTGTGAAGGGAGAGAACCTCGCCTTCGACGAGCCCGTCCTGCCCCCCGGCACCGAGCACGAGGATGACTTCTTCGGCAAGAGCCGGGTCTATTACCAGGAGGTGCAGATCCCCGTGGCGCTGACCCGGGTCGGGGACGCGGCCAGCCTCACTCTGAGTTACCAGGGCTGCACCGAGGGACTCTGCTACCCACCCACCGACAAGCGGATCGCCGTCGAGCCCCTCGCCGCCCCCGCCCGGGCGGAAGCGCCGGCCCCCCTTCAGGCCACCGACGTGCCGGGCAGCCAGCAGGACAGGCTGGCGGCCGCCCTCGGCAGCCAGGGGTTCTGGATCAGCGTCGCCGCCTTCTTCGCCCTGGGTCTCGGCCTCGCCTTCACCCCCTGCGTCTTCCCCATGTATCCCATCCTGACCGGGATCATCGCCGGGGCAGGGCATCGCCTCTCCACCCGTCGCGCCTTCCTGCTCTCCTTCGTCTATGTGCAGGGGATGGCGGTCACCTATACCCTGCTCGGGCTCGTCGTCGCCTCGGCGGGCCTGCAATTCCAGGCGGCTCTGCAGCACCCCTATGTGCTCATCGGCCTCTCGGTGATGTTCGTGCTGCTCGCCCTCTCCATGTTCGGGCTCTACACCCTGCAACTGCCAAGCAGCCTGCAAACCCGTCTCTCGGGCTTCTCCAACCGCCAGCAGGGCGGATCCGTGGCCGGCGTCGCCATCATGGGCATGATCTCGGGACTGGTCTGCTCCCCCTGCACCACGGCGCCGCTCTCCGGGGCCCTTATCTACGTGGCCCAGAGTGGCGATCTCTGGCTCGGCGGTGCGGCCCTCTATGCCCTCTCCCTGGGCATGGGGCTGCCGCTGCTCTTGCTCGGCACCTCTGGCGGCAAGCTGCTGCCCAGGGCCGGCGCCTGGATGGATGTGATCAAGCAACTCTTCGGTTTTGCGCTGCTGGCGGTACCCATCCTGCTGCTCTCAAGGCTCCTGAGCGACCAGATGTCCACCCTGCTCTGGCTCGGCTGGGGGCTGGTGCTGTGCGGTTATCTCTATCACCACAACCAGCATCGCGCCCATTCGGTGGGCAAGAGCCTCGGCGGCTTCGTCCTGCTGCTGGCGATGATGGGTCTGGTGGTGGTGGGCAAGGATCTGCTGCTGCCACCCGAGGGGGCCAATGCCGCCGCCCAGACCCAGGCCCCCCGCTTCATTCGCATCAAGACCCTGGACGATCTCAAGGTGCAGCTTGTCGCCGCCCGCGGCAAGCCGGTGTTGCTGGACCTCTACGCCGACTGGTGCGTGGCCTGCAAGGAGTTCGAGCACAAGACCTTCAGCGACCCCGATGTGCAGGCGCGCTTCAGCGAGATGGTGCTGCTGCAGGCGGACGTCACCGCCAACGACGACGCCGACGTGGATCTGCTCAACGGCCTCAACGTGCTGGGATTGCCGACCCTCCTCTTCTTCGATCGCGATGGCAACGAGGTGAACGGCCAGCGGGTGACCGGCTTCATGGGGCCTGTCGAATTTCTCGGCCAGCTGGACAAGCTGCGCTAGATGGAGCTTCGGCGTCTGTCAGCGTTTCACCCAGAGCACAGGGGCTGGCTGGAGGAAGTTGTCATGGCAGCCCCAGCCTACAGCTGGCTGACCGAAAGCAAGGGGCCTGCCCCTGCGGATGCCGAAGAGATACTCAAGGTCTGTCCACCGGGGATGGGGCAAGAGGACAAGTTTGTGCTGGCCGTGCTGGAGGGGGAAGAATTGCTTGGCTGCGTCGATCTCATCCGTGGCTATCCCACGCCGGATACCGCCTATCTCGGTCTGCTGCTGTTGAAGGAGTGCAGGCAAGGCCGTGGCATCGGCAGCCAAGTCGTCATACGGCTCATGGAGATGGCGGCAAACTGGGGTTGCACCAACATGCGGCTCGGGGTCATAGAAACCAACCTGCCAGCCCTGCATTTTTGGACCAAGCACGGCTTCCAGCAAGTAGATCGCAAACAGATCGCCGGGTTCAGCGGCGATACCCTGGTCATGACCTGCATCGTTCGCCGTCCCCTTACCTCGGACCTGCCATAGACTGCTGATTTTTCTGGCTATCCCTTGTATCTGGCCCGTACCGTGGCAAACTTTGCCCCTCCTGTCTCGCATCATCCGGAGTTTTGATGAAAAAGTGGTTCATCCCCCTGCTGGCCCTCTGGCTTTATGGCTGCAACGCAGGTCCCGGTGAAGAGACCATCCAGAGCCAGGTCACCGCCAGGTTGCAGGCGGGCACAGATGCTGACCTGTTCGACATCCGCGACTTCGCCGTGCTCGGCAAGGAAGAGCGGATGGAGGGGGTCTATCTGGTCAAGGTGAGCTACCAGCTCCACTTCAAGCAGGGACTGGATCAGTTGCAGGTGCTGCACGACGAGGATCTCGTCTATGACAGGGTCGGCCCCTTCCAGCAGGAGATGGGGCTGATGGAGCTCGAGCGCAAATATGGCGACTTCGAGGCAGGCCAGGCCCTGGCGCAGGAGACCCAGGTCTGGATGATGAAGACGGAGCAGGGCTGGCGCCTGGCCGAGCCAGACGCGACGCAGCAGGGATAATCCCGAGCTCCCCCTCTCCCTAGAGCAGATCCTTCAGCCGATACCAGAGCATCCCGAGCGCCAGCAGCGGAGAGCGCAACGCCGGGCCACCCGGGAAGGTCATGTGGGGGACGCGGCTGAAGAGATCGAAGCCCCGGCTCTCCCCCTTGATCGCCTCCGCCACCAGCTTGCCCGCCATGTGGGTGGCATTGAGGCCATGGCCCGAATAGGCCTGGGCATAGAAGACGTTGGGATGCTGCTCGAGGCGGCCTATCTGGGGCAGCCGGTTGGCGCCTATGCCTATCATGCCCCCCCACTGGAACTCGATGGCGGTACCCGCGAGCTCGGGAAAGACCCGCAGCAGCTTGGGCAGCATGAAGGCCTTGATATCGCGGGGGTCACGGCCCGAGTAGTTGCAGGCCCCGCCAAACAGCAGGCGACCGTCCGCCGACAGCCGATAGTAGTCGAGCGCCACATTCTGATCGCACACCGCCATGTTCTGTGGCAGCAAACGCTGGCGCTGGCGCTTCTCCAGCACCTGGGTGGCGAGAATGTAGGAACCCGCCGGCAGCACCTTGCCCCCGAGATCGGGCTGGAGGTCGCCCAGGTAAGCGTTGCAGCCGATCACCAGGTAGTCCGCGCTGACCCGGCCGTGGGCCGTGGTCACCTCGACCCGCTCGCCGTAATCGATGTGGGTCACCCTTGAGTGTTCGAACAGGGAGACCCCGAGACTGGCTGCCGCACGCGCTTCGCCGAGGGCCAGGTTGAGAGGATGCAGGTGACCGGAGCCCATGTCGATCATCCCGCCGATATAGCGATCCGATCCGACCACGGTGTGCATTTCCTCCCGCGCCACCATTTTCAGTGCGTGCCGGTAACCCAGGCTCGCCAGGTGCTCGGCATCCTCCTCGAACCCCTTCAGGTGGCGCGCCTTGGTGGCGAGATCGCAATAGCCCCAGGTGAGATCGCACTCGATATTGAAACGCTCGACCCGCTCGCGCACCAGTTGCACCGCTTCGATCCCCATGAGATCCAGCTCCCGCACGCCCGCCTCGCCAATCCAGCGGGCAAACTGGCTGGTATCGTGGCCGATGCCGCGGATCAGCTGGCCGCCGTTGCGCCCCGACGCTCCCCAACCGATGCGGTTGGCCTCCAGCAGCACCACCTTGTAACCGGCATCGGCCAGGTTGATGGCGGTGTTGAGGCCAGTGAAACCGCCACCAATGACGCAGACGTCCGCATCCAGCTCACCACTGAGCTCGGGCCACTGCCGATGGTCGTTGCGAGTGGCCGCGTAATAGGAGGCCGTGTGTTCCTGATGTCCCTGTCTTCCTGTCTGCATGCTCAGCATCCTGCCTGGTTGCATTCGTTTACTAAATTAAACGGGTGTCATCGATAATACCCAGCCCCCCATCCCCAATCCAGCCCGTCAGGATCACAGAAATGCAAAAGGCGCCCCGAAGGGCGCCTTTTCATGCAATCAAGGTGCTGCGAATTACAGTACGTCGATGGCGTTCAGGTCGGAGAAGGCCTTCTCCAGACGCGCGATCATGGAAGTCTGACCGGCACGCAGCCATACGCGCGGATCGTAGAACTTCTTGTTCGGCTTGTCGGCACCTTCCGGGTTGCCCAGCTGGCCTTGCAGGTAGGCTTCGTTGGACTTGTAGAAGTTCAGCACGCCTTCCCAGGTCGCCCACTGGGTGTCGGTGTCGATGTTCATCTTCACCACGCCGTAGGAGATGGATTCGCGGATCTCTTCCAGGGTAGAGCCGGAGCCACCGTGGAACACGAAGTCCAGGGACTTGGCAGGCAGACCGAACTTCTCGGAGACGTACTTCTGGGAGTTGTCCAGGATCTTCGGAGTCAGCTTGACGTTACCCGGCTTGTACACACCGTGCACGTTGCCGAAGGAGGCAGCGATGGTGAAGCGCGGGCTGATCTTGGACAGACGCTCGTAGGCGTAGGCCACGTCTTCCGGCTGGGTGTACAGGGAGGATTGGTCCAGGTGGCTGTTGTCCACGCCGTCTTCTTCACCGCCGGTGCAGCCCAGTTCCAGCTCCAGAGTCATGTTCATCTTGGCCATGCGGGTCAGGTACTCGCAGCAGATGTCGATGTTCTCTTCCAGAGACTCTTCGGACAGATCCAGCATGTGGGAGGAGAACAGCGGCTTGCCGGTTTCGGCAAAGTGCTTCTCACCGGCATCCAGCAGACCGTCGATCCACGGCAGCAGCTTCTTGGCGGCGTGGTCGGTGTGCAGGATCACCGGTACACCGTAGGCTTCGGCAACGGCGTGCACGTGCTTGGCACCGGAGATGGCACCCAGGATGGCAGCTTGCTGGCCTTCCAGCTTCAGACCCTTGCCGGCGGTGAACACGGCACCACCGTTGGAGAACTGTACGATAACCGGGGCTTTGACCTTGGCAGCAGCTTCCAGCACGGCGTTCACGGAGTCGGTACCGACGCAGTTGACGGCCGGCAGAGCGAAGCCGTTTTCCTTGGCGATGGCGAATACTTTCTGAACGTCATCACCAGTGATCACGCCGGGTTTTACGAAGTCGAAAATTTTCTTAGACATGTTTAATCGTCCTGTCTCGTATGCCGTTAATAAAAAGTGGGGGGTTCATCATGAACCGGCACAGCGGCCACATGATAAACGAAACGGGAGGCTTTTGCCCCCCGTCCCGGGTCAATTAGGCTTTGGCGCGCTCTTCGAGAATCGCGACAGCCGGCAGTACCTTGCCTTCTACGAACTCCAGGAAGGCGCCGCCGCCGGTGGAGATGTAGGAGACCTTGTCGGCGATGCCGAACTTGTCGATGGCAGCCAGGGTGTCACCACCGCCAGCGATGGAGAAGGCCGGGGAAGCGGCGATGGCTTCGGCGATCACCTTGGTGCCTTCAGCGAACTGGTCGAACTCGAACACGCCGACCGGGCCGTTCCACAGGATGGTCTTGGCGTTCATGATGATGTCGGCCAGGGCCTTGGCGGAATCCGGACCGATGTCGAAGATCATGTCGCCGTCAGTCACGTCGGACACGGACTTGATGGTGGCCGGGGTGGATTCGGAGAATTCGCTACCCACAACCACGTCGGTGGTCACCGGAATGTTGGTTTCGGCAGCCAGCTTCTTGGCGGTGTCGATCAGGTCGTGCTCGCACAGGGACTTGCCGACGTTGTGACCGGCAGCAGCGATGAAGGTGTTGGCGATGCCACCACCGACCACCAGCTGGTCAGCGATCTTGGAGAGGGATTCCAGTACGGTCAGCTTGGTGGAGACCTTGGAGCCACCCACGATGGCAACCATGGGGCGCTCGGGCTTCAGCATGGCTTTGCCCAGGGCTTCCAGTTCACCAGCCAGCAGGGGGCCTGCACAGGCAACCGGCGCGAACTGGGCCACACCGTAGGTAGAACCTTCGGCGCGGTGAGCAGTACCGAACGCATCCATTACAAAGACGTCACACAGGGCGGCGTATTTTTTGGCCAGATCGATGGTGTTCTTCTTCTCGCCTTTGTTGAAGCGGCAGTTTTCCAGCACAACCAGCTCACCGGCGGCGACGTCTACGCCATCCAGGTAGTCTTTGGCCAGACGAACCGGGCAGGACAGTGCGTCTTTCAGATAGTTGACAACCGGAGCCAGGGAGAATTCTTCGTTGTATTCACCCTCGGTCGGACGACCCAGGTGGGAGGTGATCATCAGCTTGGCGCCCTTTTCCAGAGCCAGCTTGATGGTCGGCAGAGTCGCAACGATACGTGCATCGGAAGTGACCTTGCCGTCTTTTACCGGCACGTTCAGGTCAGCACGGATCAGAACGCGTTTGCCCGCCAGATCCAGGTCGGTCATCTTGATAACAGACATATTCAGTCCTCTATATATTTTCAGGTAATGTTAAAAAAACAGTAACCTTGCGCCCGGTGCAGACTTTCAGCCTGCGGCCATCATGGCCCGGGTGGTATCCAGCATGCGGTTGGCGAAGCCCCATTCGTTATCGCACCACATCAACATCTTGACGAGGTTGGCATCGCTGACCCGGGTCTGGGTACCATCAATGATGCAGGAGTGTGCATCATGATTAAAGTCTACGGAGACCAGTGGCTCTTCCGTGTAGTCCAGAATACCGTGTAATGTACCTCTGGATGCCCGTTGCAGGGCTTGATTTACGTCACTAACTGTCACTTTTTTACGAACAGTAATGCTCAGATCCATGGCGGTTACATTGATGGTGGGTACCCGCACCGCGATCGCCTCGAACTTGCCGGCGAAGTGGGGAAGGATACGTTCCAACCCCTTTGCCAGCTTGGTGTCCACCGGGATGATGGACTGGCTGGCTGCCCGGGTTCTGCGCAAGTCGCCGTGATAGGCATCGATGACTTGCTGATCGTGCATGGCCGAATGAATTGTCGTAATAGTACCACAATTTATCTCGAATTCTCGATGCAATGTTTCGATGACGGGGACCACGCAGTTGGTGGTGCAGGAGGCGTTGGAGACGATCCGCTCCCGCCCGGTCAGCACCTGGTGGTTAACCCCGTAGACGATGGTGGCGTCCACATCCGCGTCCGCCGGATGGGAGAAGAGCACCTTGCCCGCTCCCGCCCCCAGATGCAGCTCGGCATCGGCCCGGGAGCCGAACACCCCAGTGCAGTCCAGCACCACGTCCACCCCCAGCGCCCGCCACGGCAAGTTCGACGGATCCCGCTCGGCAAACAGGGCGATGAGATCCTCCCCCACCTGCATGCTGTTGCCCGCCAGTTGCACCGGATAGCGGAACCGGCCGTGGCTGGTGTCGAAGCGGGTCAGGTGTACCATGGCCTCGGGGGCCGCCAGCTCGTTGATGGCCACTATCTTGATGGTCTTGTCGCGGCCGCTCTCGTAGAGGGCCCGCAGCACGTTGCGGCCGATGCGGCCATAGCCGTTGATGGCAATCTTGATCATGGAAACGTTGTGTCCTTAGCTGCGACAAAGGGATGGGAGGAAGGGGCGACTCACGAGAGCAGTGCCTCGCGAAAGACGCCGCGGGCCAGCAGTGCGGCACCGAATACCCCGGCGCTGTCCCCCAGGGCCGGCGCTATCATGGGGGTGGCGAAACGGGGGTTGAACAGGAAGGGCAATACCGTTTCGCGCCCGGCGCGATAGAGGCTCTGCACATTGCCCACGCCGCCACCGATGACGATGACGTCCGGATCGAGAATATTGATCACGTTGGCGAGGGCCTGGCCGAACAGCAGGTGCAACCTATCCATGGTGAGCCTGGCGACGTGATCATGGGCACTGGCCGCAGCAATCTGGGCGAGCGAGAGACGGCGTTTGGTCCTGGCCTCGTACCAGGCCTCCAGCGCCGGGCCGCTGATGAGGGTTTCGACGCAGCCGCGCTTGCCGCAGTAGCACTCTGGCCCCTCCGGCAACAGGACGTTGTGCCCCCACTCCCCGGCGATGCCGTGGTGACCGTTGAGGATCTGGCCGTTGATGACGATGCCGGCCCCGACTCCGGTGCCCATGATGATGCCGAACACCACGCGTGCAGAGGGGTGATGCTGGCGCACCGCCCCCAGATGGGTTTCCGCCAGGGCGAAACAGTTGGCGTCGTTGGCGATGAGCACGGGGACGCCCAGCCTGCGCTCCAGATCTTCCTTGAGCGGCTTGCCGTTGAACTCGGTGGTATTGCTGTTTTTCAGCAGCCCGGTCTGGGGGTCCCGGGCCCCCGGCGTCCCCATGCCGATGAGTACAGGACGCTGACCGAGTTTGGCGGCACACTCGTCCACCAGTTTGGCGATCTGGCCCAGCATGTGCTGGTAGCCGCCGTGCCGTTCAGTGGGAATGCGGTGGCGCAGCAGCACCTCGTCGCCATCGAGCACCACGCACTCGCACTTGGTCCCGCCAAGGTCGATGCCCCAATCCCACACCCGCTTCTCCATCCAGCCTCCTGCCCCTCAACGACCCCATCCCGGCCACGACTGCCAACATGGGGGTGCAGTGTAACCCGAGCCGCGACCAGGATGCAGCCCCCTGTGTCACGGACAGCAAAACGGGGCCCGCAGGCCCCGTTCATCACGCTGTATGCCGCCCTCAGCGACCGTGGTATCGGGCGGAGAGCTCATGCACCGCGTTGACGAACACGCCGGCATGTTCCGGGTCCACATCCTGATGGATGCCGTGGCCCAGGTTGAAGACATGACCGTTGCCATGACCGAAACCGGCCAGAATGGTGGCGACCTCTTCGCGGATCCGCTCCGGGGTGGCGTAGAGCATGGAGGGGTCCATGTTGCCTTGCAGCGCCACCTTGTCGCCGACCCGGCGTTTGGCGTCGGCGATATCGGTGGTCCAGTCCAGCCCCAGGGCATCACAGCCGGTGGCTGCGATCTGCTCCAGCCACTGGCCGCCGTTCTTGGTGAACAGGGTGACCGGCACACGGCGGCCCTCATGTTCACGGATCAGGCCATCGACGATCTTGTGCATGTACTGCAGGGAGAAATCGCGGTAATCGCGCGGGGTGAGCACGCCGCCCCAGGTGTCGAATACCATGACCGCCTGGGCACCCGCCCTGATCTGGGCGTTGAGATAGCTAATCACGCTGTCTGCCAGCTTGTCGAGCAGCAGGTGCAGGGTCTGCGGCTCTGCATACATCATCTGCTTGATCTTGGTGAACGCCTTGGAGCTGCCCCCCTCCACCATGTAGGTGGCCAGGGTCCAGGGGCTTCCGGAGAAGCCGATGAGCGGCACGTCGCCCTTGAGCTCGCGGCGGATGGTGCGCACCGCATTCATCACGTAGCCGAGCTCGTCTTCCGGATCCGGGATGGGCAGGGCCTGCACGTCGGCCATGGAGGTGATCGGGCGCTCGAAGCGCGGGCCTTCCCCCTGTTCGAAGTAGAGGCCCAGCCCCATGGCATCGGGCACGGTCAGGATGTCGGAGAAGAGGATGGCGGCATCGAGTGGATAGCGGCGCAGGGGCTGCAAGGTGACTTCACAGGCCAGCTCGGCGTTGCGACACAGGGACATGAAATCCCCCGCAACGGCGCGGGTCGCCTTGTATTCCGGCAGATAACGGCCAGCCTGACGCATCATCCATACCGGGGTCATGTCCACTTCCTGGCGCAGCAGGGCACGCAGGTATCGATCGTTTTTCAGCTCTTTCATCCCAGTTCCTGAGTCATGTCACGCATAAAATGGCGGACATGATACCACTTTGTGCAAGGCTGAGGGCGACCCTGACGCCGCACATCGCCGCAGGAGTGCAAAGATGTGAGGGGGCGCATACAAGCGCCCCCGTTTTCCCTCAACGCGCCTCGGCGAGGCACTGTTCGATGAGCCGGCGCGCTATGGTGCCATGAGGGGGCAAGCGCGGCAGCCGGTCAGCCTCAAAGAAGCCTGCCGCCACCAGTTCGTCATCCTGCACCCGGATCTCGCCGTTCTCATAGTCGGCGGTGAAGCCCATCATCAGGCTGTGGGGGAAGGGCCAGGGCTGGCTCGCCACGTAACGCACATTGGCCACCCGGATGCCGCTCTCCTCGAACACCTCCCGCGCCACACATTGCTCCAGATTCTCCCCTGCCTCCACGAAGCCGGCCAGCACGGTATACATGGGATCATCCGCCTGATAGTGACGGCGGTGGGCTGCCAGCAAGATGGCCGGCCCCTTGCGCACCGCGACGATGATGCAGGGGGAGATGCGCGGATAGACGACATGGCCGTGATGACACCCCTGGGCCCACTCTCCTTCCCTCGGGGTCATGGGGGCGCCGCACTCACCGCAGAAACGATGGGTACGGCGAAAAGTGGCGAGCTGCCAGGCCCGTCCTGCGAGGCGAAAGCCCTCTTCGTCCCCCGCCACCATGAGCTGGCGCAGCGGGGCCATGGCCCCGGTCTCCGCCTCGCCCCCCAGATCCAGCAGATGGCAAGGCAGGCCGCCCCACTCGTCGAAGCGCTCGAAGGGGGCGGTGTGCAGATGGGTGGGCAAAACGGCGCGGGGCCCTTGTGGAATGCGCCCCTGTTCATCCAGCAGGACGAGGTGATCGCCCCCCAGCACGAACCAGACGGCCTGTTCAGTTGATGACATATGATGAAGGCTCTTGTTGAGAATGCGCGCGGCACAGGATCGTTCGCCTCATCTTACGAGCGGGAAGGGCCGATGGCGACCCCCGACATGGCCCTCTTCTCGCCAGGCACGCCATGAAAAAAGGTCGCCTCTGGCGACCTTTCATCCTGTTGACCGCCGGGCGATCAGTTCATCCAGCGCTCGCTGCTCTTGCGACGGCGCGGGAGCATGGGCAGGAGGATCCCGAGCAGGATGCCGCCCCCCACCATGGCACCACCGCGGATGAACCAGTCCATCTGCATGTCGTGCTCACGGTTGTCATAGCTCTGGGTCAGGGCGTCGTTCTGTTCCTTGAGGCTGCTCATCTCGGCGCTCTGGCTGTCCAGACGGGCTTTGAGGCTGGCGATCTCCTTGCTCTGCTCGGCGATCTTGCCATCCTTCTCGGCGAAGCGTTTCTCGTTGTCGCCATTGAGGTTCAGCAGACGGGCCTTGGCTTCGTCCAGCTCTTTCTGAACCTGGGGAAGGCGTTCACGCAGGCTGATCTCTCCCTGCAGCTCGCTGTTCTTGATCCAGCCCTCGCGGCCACGACCGTCCACCACCTGGGTGAATCCGGCCTCCTGGTTCACCGCCTTGACCTCCAGCGGCTCACCGGCCTTGACGCTGCCGAGGATCCGGTACTGGGTACCCGGACCGTTGTGGATATAGGTAAAGATGTTGTCTGAAACATAGCGGGTATCGGCCAGTGCCTGTTGGGCACACAAGCAGATCAGGATCCCGAGAAGGGCGCGCATGGTCGATCGATTCTCTTCGTTGGATTAGGTTGCAGGCCGAATGTTAAGCCGCCTGCGGGTCAAAGGACAAGCAAAGAAAAGCGCCATCTCCCCGAGTGAGAGCTGTCTCGCAGCGCCGCCGGTTTGCCACGCGACCATTCCAGACGTCGTACCTACTTCTGTTTCAGCGCCTGCACCTCGGCGCGCAGGGCCTTGAGCTCTTTGAGCAGTTGCGCCTGCTGTTCGCTCTGCTGGCGTCGCCACACCGCGGTGTCGTCGTTGGTCTTGCCGGGATGGACGAACAGGCTGGCCATGAAGCCGCTGAGGGCGCCAAACAACCCCACGCCAAAGAGGATCAGCAGGCTGGCGACGAAGCGCCCCTCCTCCGTCTTGGGCACCAGATCCCCGTACCCCACGGTAGAGAGGGTCACCAGCGTCCACCAGAAGGCATCGTAAGGAGTCTGGATCAGGCTGCCGGGTTGCCCCGTTTCCAGCCAGTACATGACGCCGGAGCCGACCCCCAGCAACAGGAAGAAGAGGAAGAGAATGCCGGAGAGGGTGGTTTCGTTGCGTTCACGACGGAACATGGCCAGCAGATCCGGTCTGTCCCGGAGCAACTGGTAAACCCGCCACAGCTGGATGAGCCGCGCCCAGCGCAGTTGTTCCACCATGGGCAGGCTGCCGGGCAGATAGAACCAGTTGCTCTTGAAGAAGGCCATCCTGTCGGAGGCGCGCGCCCAGCCATAGGCGAAGTGAGCGAGGAAGAAGTAGCTGATCAGGCTGTCGACATCATAAAAGAGCTGCAAAGTTTGGGGGCTCAGTTCACCGTGCCCCAGCCAGCGAGCAGCCACCAGGCAAACCGAAATCACGGAGAGAAACCCCATCAGCAGATCCATGGTACGCAAATGAGTTAAGTGATGTCGCATACATTTTCCAACTTTAAGCACGGTGCAAATTAATAAAAAGGAAGATAATGCCGATAGCTATGACGGCAAAGGAATAATGGACGTTGAAAGGAGAAAAATTATGCAGTTGAACCCGCTGGAGAGGCGCATGAGCAACATCCGACTGGTGCCCAAGGTGGTGCTGCTCATGGTGTTCAGCACCCTGCTGCTGCTGGCCAAACTCTGGTTCGATGCCAGCAACCTGGAAGCGACCCTGCTCAGCGAGGGCATTGATGCCGCCATGGCCAACACCATCGCCGATCGCCTGCTCTGGACCGGGCTGGTGGAGACGGCGCTCATGGGGGTCGTCTTCGTGGTGCTGCTGCTCACCGGCTCCCGCCTCATGGTCAAGCAGGTCCACTACCTGGTGGGGCTGCTGGAGCGTTTCGCCAACAAGGATCTCAGCCACAGCGTGCTGCTCAAGTCCCGGGACGAGTTCGGCGACATCGCCAAGGCGGTGGCCCACTCCCAGGAGAACCTCAAGGAGGTGTTCGGGACCCAGCGTGCAGCCTGCAAGGAGCTCAACGAGATCGCCTCCCAGGTGACTCTCTGCATGGATGAGGCGAACGAGGCCATCAACGAGGAGTTCACCCAGATTGAGCAGCTTGCCAGCGCCATGAGCCAGATGGTAGGTGCCATTCGAGAAGTGGCCAACCACGCGGAGCAGGCGTCCCACGCCACCGCCGAAACCAGCCAGCTGGCCGAGGAGGGCAGCCGCTGCGTGGCGGCTACCGTCAACACCATCGACACTCTCTCCGGCAACATCCAGCGCTCCTCCACCGTGGTCAACGAAGTGGAGCACGGGGTCGATCGCATCGGCTCCGTGGTGGACACCATCCGCAGCATCTCCGAGCAGACCAACCTGCTGGCCCTGAACGCCGCCATCGAGGCCGCCCGCGCCGGTGAGGCGGGTCGCGGTTTTGCAGTGGTCGCCTCCGAGGTGCGCGAACTCGCGAACCGTGCCCAGGCGGCCACCGTCGAGATCCAGAAGATGATCGAGCAGCTTCAGGGCAACGCCCGCCAGGCCGTCGGCCTGATGGCCGAGAGCGTGCAGCAGGCGGACAAGGGGGTGGAGCAGGTGACCCAGGCAGGTACCCAGCTCGACACCATAGTGCAACGGGTGCAGGGAGTGGCCGACATGAACCGCCAGATCGCCGCCGCCTCCGAGCAGCAGAGCTCGGTCGCCGAGGAGATGAATGCCAACCTGGAGCAGGTCAAACAGGTGGTGGAAGGCTCCGTCGTGGTGCTGCGGGAGCTGAAAGATGCCTCCGAACTGGTGGAACACCACAGCCAGACGCTGGACAGCCATATCCAGGCCTTCAAGCTGGCCTGATGCTGGCGCCCATCGTCAAACCTTCAGGCTGGCCTGAGGTCGTGATTTGAGTACACTGGAAGGCCCCCTTAGGGGCCTTTCTTTTTTCATCACGGCAAGGAGCCAGGATGCAGACCACAGAACCTGCGCTTGAGATAAGCGACGACAAGGGGCGCCTCGACGTCCCGCTCATTCACCGTTTCCTCAGTGAAGAGGCCTACTGGTGCCTCGGCATTCCCCTCGCTACCCTGCAGCGGGCCATCAACC
This sequence comes from Aeromonas sp. QDB25, assembly GCF_027707725.1. NCBI lineage: Bacteria > Pseudomonadati > Pseudomonadota > Gammaproteobacteria > Aeromonadales > Aeromonadaceae > Aeromonas > Aeromonas sp. QDB25. The sequence goes on from NZ_JAPCIZ010000036.1 coordinate 37,747, forward strand.
ACTCCCTGTGCTTCGGAGCCTATCTCGACGGCCAGCAGGTCGCCTTCGCCCGGGTCATCACCGACAAGGCCACCTTCGGTTATCTCGCCGACGTCTTCGTGCTGCCCGAACATCGCGGGCGCGGTCACAGCAAGGCCCTGGTGGCCGCCATCCTCGCCCACCCGGAGCTGCAAGGGCTGCGCCGTCTCTCCCTCGCCACCTCCGATGCCCACGGCCTCTACGCCGGTTTCGGTTTTGTGCCGCCGAGAAGCCCCGGCAGCCTGATGGAAATCTACGACCCCGAGATCTACCGGCGTCCCTGAGCCCGGCCGATCGCCAGATCCGTCGCCGGATCACCTTCCGGGCAGCGGCGCTGTGACGCCAGCGCCCGGGAGTGCTAGATTGGCAGCCGGCATTTCACTCTCCCTGCAGACTCGTCAACCACAAGGATGGCAACCGTGGCCCAGCACTCTCCCTCTTTCTCCGCCTTCTCTCCCTTGCTGCAGGAGCAGGCCCTGCGCCACTGGCAGCGGCTGCTCGCTCTGGCGCCCCAGTATGACGCACTGCCCGAGCCCACCCGCCAGACTCTGCTGACCCTGCTCGGCCTCTCCGACTTTGTCGCCGACTCCCTCATCAAGCAGCCGGGGCTGCTGGCCGAGACCCTGGCATCGGACGCACTGACCCGGGCCGAGCGCTGGCCCGCCTATGAACCTGAGCTCGCAGCCCTGCTCGCCGAGGTCGCGGACGAGGAGGCGCTCAAGCGCATCCTGCGCCAGTTCCGCCGCAGCCGCATGCTGGTGATCGCCTGGCGCGAGCTGCTCGGGGAGTCCGAGGTCGAAGAGAGCTTCATCCATCTCACCAAGCTGGCGGATGCCCTCATCTGTGGTGCCCGCGACTGGCTCTATGCCAAACAGTGCAGCGAGCTGGGCACCCCGATGGACGGCGATGGCAACCCCCAGCCGCTGCTCATCCTCGGGATGGGCAAGCTCGGCGGCGGCGAGCTCAACTTCTCCTCGGACATCGACCTTATCTTCACCTTCCCCGAGAACGGCTACACCGTTGGCGGTCGGCGGGAGCTCGCCAACCAGCAGTTCTTCATCAAGCTGGGGCAGCGTCTCATCAACGCCCTCCACCAGCCCACCCAGGATGGTCAGGTGTTCCGGGTCGACATGCGGCTGCGTCCCTTTGGCGATGCGGGGCCGCTCGCCATCTCCTTCGCCGCCATGGAGGACTACTACCAGCATCACGGCCGCAACTGGGAACGCTACGCCATGGTCAAGGCGCGGGTGCTGGGCCCCCAGTGCGAACACGCCATGGCCCTGACCGAACTGCTGCGCCCCTTCGTGTTCCGCCGCTATATCGACTTCGGCGTCATCGACGGCCTGCGCCAGATGAAGGCGATGATCGCCGCCGAGGTGCGCCGCAAGGGACTGGAGGGCAACATCAAGCTGGGGGCCGGGGGCATTCGCGAGGTGGAGTTCATCGCCCAGGCGCTGCAACTCATCCGTGGCGGGCGCGAGCCCGCCCTGCGGGTACGCCACCTGCCCGAGGCGCTGGCCGCCATCGCCCAGGGGGGTGCCCTGGAGGGGAGCCAGTGCGAACGCCTGCTCACCGCCTATCGCTTCCTGCGCCGGGTGGAAAACATCTTGCAGGAGATCGGCGATCAGCAGACCCAGACTCTGCCCACCGAGGATCGGGATCGCCAGCGGCTCATCGCCACCCTTGGCTTTACCGACTGGGACGCCTTCATGGCCCACCTCGATGAGGAGATGGCCGCCGTCCATCAGGAGTTCGTCGCCGTGGTGGGGGAAGAGAAGGAGGCCCCCGCCCACCTGGAACAGCTCTGGCTCGATCTCTGGCGCACCGAGCTCGACGCCGCCGAGCTGGAAAAACTGCTGACCACGCAGGGAGTGGTGGAGCCCGCCCCCCTCTGCGCCGCTCTGCTGCGTTTCAAGGAGGAGTACAAGCGCCGTCAGGTAGGGCCCCAGGGGCGCATCGCCCTGGACTGGCTGATGCCGGAGCTGCTGCGGCTGGTGGTGGCGAGCCGCGAGCCCGCCCGCCTGTTCGAGCGGGTCTGCACCCTGCTGACCCGCATCTTCACCCGCAGCGCCTATCTGCAACTGCTGGCGGAAAACCCCGCCGCCCTGCGCCAGCTGGTGCGCCTGTGTGACGAGAGCAACCTGGTGAGCGAGCAGCTGGCCCGCTACCCCATCCTGCTGGACGAGCTGCTGGATCCCCAACACCTCTACCACCCCACCCCGCTGGATCAGTACAAGCCCCAGCTGCGCCAGTTCCTGCTGCGCATCCCCGAGGAGGACGTGGAGCAGCAGATGGAGGCGCTGCGCCAGTTCAAGCAGGTGCAGCTCCTGCGCATCGTCGCCGCCGACATCGCCGGCGCCCTGCCGCTGATGAAGGTGAGCGACCACCTCACCTGGCTGGCGGAGGCGATCACCGAGGAGGTGGTCAATCAGGCGTGGGCCCAGATGAGCGAACGCTACGGGGTGCCGCCCGAGGTGGCGGTGAGCGGCCAGCGCGGCTTTGCGGTGGTGGCCTACGGCAAGCTGGGGGGCATCGAACTCGGCTACGGCTCGGATCTCGATCTGGTGTTCCTGCACGGCGGCGACCCCAATAGTTACACCGATGGCCGCAAGCCCATCGACAGCCGCCAGTTCTACCTGCGCCTGGCCCAGCGGATCCTGCATCTGTTCAGCACCCGCACTCCGTCCGGCATCCTCTACGAGATCGACATGCGGCTGCGCCCCTCCGGCGACTCAGGCCTGCTGGTCTCATCGCTGTCGGCCTATGAGCAGTACCAGCAGCAGGAAGCCTGGACCTGGGAGCATCAGGCTCTGGTGCGAGCCCGTCCCATCTATGGCGATGATGCCGTGGTCGCCGAATTTGCCCGCATCCGCCGCGACGTGCTGGCCAAGGAGCGGGATCTGCCCACCCTGGCCCGCGAAGTGCGGGAGATGCGCCAGAAGATGCGGGATCACCTGCTCAAGGCGGGAGAGGGAGAGTTCGATCTCAAGCAGTCCCCCGGCGGCATGGTGGACATCGAGTTCATCGCCCAGTACCTGGTGCTGGCCCACGCCTGCGGTGAGCCGGACGCCCTCACCCGCTGGTCAGACAATGTGCGCATCTTCGATGAGTGCGTGATGGCGGGGGTACTCACACTGGAGCAGGCTGAGGGGCTCAAGCAGGCCTATCTGGAGATCCGCAACCTCGGCCATCGCCTCAACCTCTCGGAGATCTCCCGCAAGGTGGGGGACGATCAGTTGCCGCGAGAGCGGGGCCATGTGCTGGCGGTCTGGCAACAGCTGCTGGGAGAATAAGCAGAAGGGGCGCCATGGCGCCCCTTCTCGTTGACGAAAGGCTTGTTGAAGATGACCTAGCGCCCGCCCGCCACATCGATAAAGGTGCCGGTGGCATAGGAGGCCTCGTCCGACAGCAGCCAGGCGATGGCGGTCGCCACCTCACGGGGTTCGCCGCCCCGTTGCAGCGGAATGGCCCCCTTGATCCTGTCCACCCGGCCGGGCTCGCCGCCGTCGGCATGCATGTCGGTGTAGATGAAACCCGGACGCACCCCGTTGACCCGGATCCCCTGGGCCGCCAGCTCCAGCGACAAGCCTCTGGTCAGCACGTCGACGGCCCCCTTAGCGGCGGCATAATCCACGTACTCCCCGGGGGAGCCCAGCCGGGCGGCGGCGGAAGAGACGTTGACGATGGCGCCCCCCGCCGTCATGCGGCGCACCGCCTCGCGGCAGCAGAGAAAGCAGCTGGTGACATTGGTGGTCAGAGTCTGGTTGATGCGCTCTGCGCTCATCTCCAGCACCCGCATCTGGGGCTGCAACCTGCCGGCGTTGTTCACCAGGTGGGTAACGGGGCCGAGCCTCGCGTCCATCTCCTCGAACAGGCGCACCACCTCGGCCTCCACGCTGACATCGGCCTGCACCGCGATGCACTCGACCGGATGGGTGGCCAGGATCTCGGCCACCACCGCCTCGGCGGACGCCCTGTCCTGACGATAATTGAGACAGAGATGGTAACCCTGCGCCGCCAGATAGCGGGCTGTCGCGGCCCCGATACCTCTGCCGCCGCCGGTGATCAGCACCCGTTTGTTCATGAACCCTCCTGGTTCCCGGTTTCGAAGACTGTTTCGCATAGTACCTCATGTTGCCGACCACACCTCGTCCCGTGACGCCCGGCACCACAACAAAGAGCCCGCACGGGGCGGGCTCTTGATGACAACAACGGGAGGCTGGCTATTTGAACAGGCCCTTGAGCAGCTGGTCCGCCACCCCTTTCACCCCTTCGTTGTCGGCCTTGTCACCCAGCAGCTTCTTGAGACCGCGCTCGGCCTCCTTGCGGGCCTTCTCCTCCAGCACCTTGTTGTTGCTGAGCAGCTCCTTCACGTCGAGCTTGTAGCTCGGCGCCTGCCAGTGGCCGCCGATGCGCACCGGTATGGTGATGTCCTTGAGCTCATCCACCGTCTTGCCCCCCTGCCCCTTGCTGCTCTCCACCACGGAGGTGAGGAACAGGAAGTCGAGGGTCTCCGGCACCAGGGCGGTCTGGCCCTGCCCCTTCACCCGCAGGGCGGGGGCAAAGAGCTGGATGTCATCGCTCCTGGCAATCCCGTTGGCAATCTGGAAGCTGGCGGTGAGGGCGCTGAAGTCGGTCTTGCGCACCTCCTTCACCTGATCCGCCCCCTTGCCGGTCAGGGTGGCCCGCGCCTCGCGGATCATCTCCGCCAGGTTGATGCCGTGCAGGGCGCCATCGCTCAACTTGAGGTTCACCTTGCCCTGCATCCGGCTGCGCAGCGCCTGCTCGGAAAGACCGCTACCCTGCGCCTCGACCTCCAGATCCCCCTTGCCCTCCAGCAGATCGGTCTGGGCCAGGGTCTGCAGCAGGGGCCGCACATCGACCCCCTGCACCCGCTTGTGCACCTGATAGCGGGCCGGCTGCTGACGGGCATCGAGCACGCCGCTGGCGGTCACCTGGCCGCCGGCCACCCCGGCGCTGAACTGCTTGAGGGTGAGCTGACCACCCGCCAGGGCCAGTTGCAGATCCACGGCGCTGAGATCCAGCCCCTTGAGGCGCAGGCTGCCCAGTTGCAGGCGGCCAGCCAGGTCCACCGCCTTGAGGGCGGTCAGATCAGGCTCTACCGTGGAGAGCGCCCTGTTGGCGGGCGCCGCAGCCTGCTCCTTTGCTCCGGCCGGTGCAGCCGCTCCCGAGGTGGCCGCAGCGGACGCCGTCCTGGCTGGCTGACCCAGCCAACTGTCCAGGTCGAGCTTGTCCCCCTTGAGGTCAAAGTCCACTTTGGGTACGGCCCCCAGACGAACGGCGCCGCTGCCGCTCAGCAGGGCGTCATCCACCCCCATCACCAGGTTGCTGAGGGTGACAGCCTGTTTGCCCAGCTCGGCGCGGGCAAAGCCCGCCAGCTTCACCTGCATCTGCGGGCGCGGCAGGGCGTCGCCGCTCAGCTTGGCGGCCAGCACGGCATCCGATATCTCCAGCAGTTGCCGGTTTTCATCGAGGCGCGCCTTGAGGGTCCCCTCCAGCGTACCGGCCAGGGTCGGCTTGTCCGCCGCCCCCTGTGCCCCGCCGAGGCTAAGGCTCAGACTGCTCCACTCCCCCAATGCCAGCCGATCGGCCTTGAGGGTGAAGGCATCGAGCCGCTGGGTCGGTTCGCTCAGGCTCCCCGCCAGTGCGACGTCTTTCAGCTCGCTGCGGCTGGCATCGGACGCCAGCTTGAGCTGGGCCGACCCCTTGAGATCAAACGCCAGCTCACCCTGGGCCCCCTTGGCGGCCAGAGTCACCGGTACCCATTGATCGACCGCCAGCTGGCCCAGGTTCAGGTCCAGCTGTTCGAGACGAGAGACTGTGCCGTTGCGATCGTCCTGCACCAGGGCGCTGGCCTGTTGCAGCTCCACTCCTTGCAGGCTGATCTGCCAGGGCTGCTTGTCATTGGCGGGTGGGGGCGTCGTTGCGGCAGGCTCGGAGGTCGCTTCCCCCTTAGGCTCGGCGGAGGCCTTGAGCAGGTCACTCAGGTTGGAGCTGCCGTCAGCCCTGGTCTGGATAAACAGATGGGCGCCGCTCAGGGTCACCTTGCCTATCTCAAGCTTGTGGGAGAGCAGGGGCAGCAGGCCCACCGAGGCCTCCCCGCGCGTGAAGCGCACCAGGTCGGGCTCGGCAAAGCCGGCGGGGTTGCGCAGCGCCACCTTCTCGAGGGAGAGGCCCAGGCTTGGCCAGAAACGCCAGCCGATATCCCCTTGTATCACCAGCTCGCGGCCGGTGCTCTTGCGCACTTGTTCCACCAGCTGGGGTTTGAACTGATTGGGATCGATGAGGGACACCAGGGCGGCGATGGCCACCACGGCCGCCAGCGCCAACCCCAGCAGGATGTAGATGATCTTCTTCACGATGGACTCCTTGAATGCGGATCTTGTGGCTGACTATACCACCGGGGGGATGACAGATGGGGCCCGTCTGCCAAAACGGGCCAGCGGCGAGACAGGGATGGTCGCAGGCCCACGTTCAAACACGCGGCAATAAAAAGGGTTCATCGCGGCTTTCCGGGGAAGGCCGCCTTGATTTTCAGAAAAAAGTATTCTGAGTCCCTAAATCCATATGCCATGCGCTTTATCACTTTGATCTTGTTGTT
>NZ_JAPCIZ010000037.1:0-44187 GCF_027707725.1 Aeromonas sp. QDB25
CTCACGATGGGGCACAGGCAGTCTCCTTAGTGATGGCGGGTATCCTTCCATCAGACCGATTGTGCAATTTCAAATCAACCCAATCGTGAAATTACAACTCAACGCTTACAAGAAAACCGCGCCTCTGCTTTTTTTATGTTAAATGCTATCCTGTTGATCTGATGGTATATTCAATCCGTCCTCCACAGACATCATGACGGTGGGGGAGTCGTAATCCGATTTACTTTCGTAGAAGATGCCAACGAAAAATGAGAGATAACATTCACGATATAGACATGTCGGAAGGTCACGATAGCCAGGAATTGAAGAAAAGCGCCGCTCAAGAGAACGCCGAACGCCAACGCCAGCACGTGAAGCGCAAGCAGGAGAGTCACAGCCGGTTGCAGTGCTGGATAAGCAATCGTCACGCCGAGCGACTGCATGAACTCGGCCTGCATCTGGAAGACAGTCAGGCCTCCATCATCGAGCAGGCAATCGATCTGCTCTATCAGCACGAACTGCAACAAACGACCAACGCGCAGCAGAGCGATCTCCCCGAGTCGGCAGACATGCTCGAATAGACGATGGCGTCGTGCCGGCATGGTTGAAAAAGGAAGACAAAAAAAGCCAGGTACGAATTCCTTGTACCTGGCATAGGGGAATTGGCTCCTTGCAGAGCCGTGCGCTAACTGGTATGCGGATAGCCTTAAGCTTAGACAAGGCTCTAGGCATTTCAAGAACCGGATAAAAGTTCAACCAGAGTGGGGGTTTTTCAGACTCGAACAGGCGCTGTTTTTGCTCGAGCGACCCCACTCTCACGCATTGAACAGGTTGTTGTCCCGTACCAGCTCCCGGGGCAGGGCATTCTTGATGCGACTCCCCACCCATTTCCCCATGCCGAGCGGGTGCCCCTGGTAACGAACGATCACTTCCCCACTCCCGGCATCCTGCTCTGTCCAGACATCTCGTCCCATCATGAATTCACGGGCATTGGCGGCATCCAGCTCGACGCATCCCTTGCTCGCCTCATGGCCGTAAGCCAGAGCCCATTCATGGGTCAATCGATATCCCTTCTTGAAGGTTTCAGCCAGCTTGATGCCGATGCGATCGAAACGCAGCTTCCCCTGTACCTGCTCGAAGGCATGAGGGAAGAGCCAGATCTCGTCATTGCGGCCAAACAGTTGGCCATGGGGCACGATGCCAAAATTCCCTTCAATCTCCCGCAGCATGGGGCCGGCCTCTTTCTCTGGCAGCGGTGAGAAGGGGAACTTGCCGAGCTTGCCCGGTTTGAACATGGTGTTGGGCACGGAGTGATGCTTGTGCAACCGGGCAACGAAAAAGCCCTCACTGTCGAAGATCTGGGGCCACACATGCAGGTATCCCTCCGGCGTACAGGCTTTCTCCGCTCCCGGAAAGAGATCGGCCAACGAGTCAAAGCTGAAGGCATCGCCGAACTTCTCTTGCAGTGACTGGCAGACGTCCTGGTTCTCTTGCAGGCTCAGGGTGCAGGTGGAGTAGACCAGGACGCCGCCGGGTTTGAGGGCGTGAAAAGCACTCTCCAGCAGGCCACGCTGCACCGCGGCGATCTCCTCGATGCTCTCCAGGCTCCAGTTGCGCAGTGCGTCTTCATCTTTTCGCACCGTCCCCTCGCCGGAGCAGGGGGCGTCGAGCAGGATGGCGTCGAAGGTTTCCGGCAGCCATTGGCCAAAGACCTTGGCATCGAAATGGGTCATGCCGACGTTGGTCACACCGCAGCGCTGGATATTGGCGCTCAGTACTTTCAACCTGCTGCTGGAAAACTCGTTGGCGATCAGCATGCCGCGGTTCTCCATCAGCGCCGCGATCTGGGTAGTCTTGGAGCCAGGGGCGGCGGCCGCGTCCAGCAACATACCATCCCGTCTGGTTTGCTCACTGGCAAAGAGCGCCGTCACCGGCAACATGGAGCTCGCTTCCTGAATGTAGAAGAGGCCGCACAGATGCTCGGCCGTGTTGCCAAGGGGAACGCTCTCATCACTGCGGGTGAGCCAGAAGCCGGTTTCACACCAGGGCACGGGATCCAGTTGCCAGCCAAGCGGCGCCATGCGGGCGACAAACTCGGATACCGTAATCTTGAGGGTGTTGACCCGGATGCTGCGCCGCAGCGGCTGCCGGCAACTCGCCACAAATGCCTCCATGGAGAGATGGGATGGCATGAACTCCGCAATGTGACGCAGGAAGTGATCGGGGAGGTAGGTGTTGTCGTGCACGGCGCAATCTCGCTGACCCAAAATGAGGGGCGACATCTTACCACAGTGCGCGGCCCTTCTTGATGGGGGAGTCCATGAGGCCATAAAAAAACCGGCACAAGGCCGGTTTTTGACGAGCAGGGGAATAACTCAGGGCAAGATGCGGGGGCTCCACTCCAGCCACTCTTTTTCCGCCTTGGCATGAAGCGGATAACGATGGCCCGCCTTGACGGTCGCGCCCATCTCCCGCTCCGGCGTATTGAAGGCAATCCCGCCCGCCAGCAGGCTTTGCACCGTTTCGACTTCGATGGTGCCACCGGTCAGCCCGATATCGGCCTTGACCCCGGAGACATTCCAGAAGCGGCTGTTGGCGCGTATCAGATGGGCGTACTGTCCATCCACATTCACATCGATCAGTACCTCGCTGCCATCCCGGGCCAGGGTCACGCCGGTGACGCTGCCCACCACCATCTTGCGAAACAGCAGGGGGCTGCCCACGCTGATGCCATCGACGGAGGGGCTCTTGAGGGTCAGGGCAAGACCGGCGGGGCCACTCTGGCTCAAGGGGAAGGTCTCCTTGCCAGCCCCCCGGCCCGGTGTCGCCTCCACAAAGGCCCCCTTGATCAGGGTATCGAGGTGGGCAACGCCCCCCAGCCCGACCTTGGCCTGCACCAGGGCATAGCGCGCCCCGGATTGCAGGAAGCGCGCGGCATATTGCTCGTTCAGCTCGGCCTTGAAGCTTACCTGGCCCAGGGTCGGATCCAGTTCCACCTGCTCCACCTTGCCGATGTCCACTCCGCGATAGCGGATGGGGCTGCCGACCCCGAGACCCGGGTTGTGATCCGCCGTGAGGGTGAGGGTGCGCACCTGGGAGCTTGCCTGCTCCTTGCTGTCAAAGAGCTGATGACTGCTGCGACCTGTCCCCAGCTTGTCGAATTCGATGGCACCACGCAGCAGGGTGGCGAGGTTCCCCATCTTGACCTGCACGCCGTCGAGCCGGATCTTGCCGTCGATGGCGGCCTTCTTCCAGAACTGGGGTTGCTGCTTGAGCAAAGGAGCATAGATGGCATCGATCTCCAGGGTGATGGCCACCCCGCGATCATCGGCATCCAGCGCCTTGACCTTGCCCGCTTCCAGTCCCAGGTAGAGGACGGGGGAGCCCACACCGATCCCATCAGCCTGAGCGGCACGCAGCGTCCAGCTGACCGCTTTGGCATGGCGGCTCCCAAGCAGGGCCAGCTCCTGGCTGGGGTAGAGGCGGTCAATCCTGTCACCCTTCGGGGCCTGTACCAGCTTGATGCCCCCCGCCAACCAGGCACTGGCCGGGCTGGTCTCCACCTTGATACCGCTGAGGTCCGCCTCCACCTGCAAGGGGGCGGCGCGATAGAAGCGAGCCCGTTGCAGCAGATGGCGATAACGCTCGTTCACCAGCAACTCGACACTGGCATTGCCGCCGGCATCCAGGGTCAGTGCCCCGAGCTGACCTATCTGCAACCCCTTGAACCAGAGCGGAGCCCCTTCGCTCAAACCGGCGAGATCCTCGGCCTGCAGGGTCAGCTTGATGCCGCCGCGCTGTGCCTGGCTCTCCAGGGTCATGGTGTTGACCCGTTTACCGGGTTCATAGTCCAGACGAATGGCGGGCCCGGCCAGCAGGCGATCCGCGTGCTTGATCCCGGCAGGGGAGAGAGAGACCGTCTCCCACACCAGACGACTCTTGCCGGTCACCCGGAACGCCTGTTCGGGGTTGATGAGGGCCGTCACGCTCCGCCCCTGTTCGGTGAGGCGAATGGGGTCGATGCGTCCAATCTCGATGCCCTCATAGAGGATGGGCATCCCTTCCTTGATGGGCAGAGTCCCCGCATGGATGGTGATGCGCTCACCCCGGGCGGCCTCGGCCAGCCCCTTGTAGAGGATGAAGTTGACCCCCTTTTGCGCCACGGGAGAATCTTTGGGGGAGTCAAACGCAATGCCGCCGCTCAGGATGGAGGTGAGACTGCCCGCCTCCACACTGACGCCAGCCAGGCTGAAGGAGCCCTTGATGCCGCTGATGTTCCAGAAGCGGGTATCCGCCTTGACGAGGTGCTCGAAGCGCGGCTCGATCACCAGATCCAGGATCACGTTCTGGTTCTCTTCCCCAAGACGGGTGTTGATGACACTGCCCACCTCCAGCCCGCGGAAATAGATCTTGGCGCCGATGCCCACCGACCCCAGGGAATCGGCTGTCAGGTGCAGGGTTCGCCCCTGGGCCTGATAACCGGGGGGAGGGCCATCCAGGGCATCGAACTCATCCTCCAGCGGGTTGTTCTCCCGTCCGGGTTGCAGGTTGATGTAGTTGCCGGACACCAGGGTGTCCAGGCCGGAGATCTCGGTCAGTGACGCCTTCGGACTCACCAGCCAGAAGTCGGAGCCCTTGCGTATGAGGGTGCGGGCACGGCTGTCCACTTTGGCCAGCACCGCAATCTTGCGACCATCCTGTGCCAATTCCAGCTCCTGGACCACGCCGATGGCGACCCCCTGATAGCGCAACTGGGTCTTGCCCGGCAAGATACCGTTGCCCTGGGCAAAGTTGATGCGAATGAGTTGACCACTGCTCGTCCACTGCTGGTAGAGAAAGCCTCCCGCCAGCAAGAGGGCGATGAAGGGCAGCAACCAGACCGGGGATAACCAGCGGTGCTTCTCAATGACGGGCTCAGCCCCGACCATACCGACTCCTTACATTGGCTGTGATGCACAGCGCGTTCGACACAAAAAACATTAACGGGCCGCCTTGTCCCACAACAGGCGGGTATCGAGCATCCTGGCCGACATCATGGTGAGCACCACCACGCCGGCGAACGCCGTCGCCCCGGGGCCGGCACGCACGTTGAGCAGCACGCCGCGATCCACCAGGGCCACCATCAGCGAGATGACGAACAGGTCCAGCATGGACCAGCGTCCGATGAAATCGATGATGCGGTACATGACGAGCTGGCGTTTGCGGCGCACCGGCTTGCTGCGCTGCAACTGCCAGCAGATCCAGCCAAGGCCCAGGATCTTGCCGATGGGCACGATGATGCTCGCGGTGAGCACTATGGTAGCGATGCCGGACATCTTGCTGCGATAGAGCGCCATGATACCGCTGAAAATGGTATCGGACTGCAATAATCCCTTGTTGTAGAAGTGGGTGATGGGCAGCAGGTTCGCAGGCAATAGCATGAAGGTGGCCAGCGCCAGCAGGCCCCATGACCAGGCGAGGGAATGGGGGATGCGCATCTGCAAGGGGGTATGACAACGAGGGCAGCTCATGCCGTGTTGATGGCGCACCAGCAACCCGCAGGTATGGCAGCGGCAAAGCCCCAGTTCACGGGCGCTGATCGGGGACATGGTCCGGCTCCCGGGAGGCATGTTGCAGCGGAATCCGCTCCCAGTAAGGGGCAGGATCAAAGAGGATCAGCAGCGTCATGTTGAGCAGCATCAGACAACCCAGGCTCAGCAGACCGCCTCCCAGGCGCACGTCGGCGATGTCGATGAGCTTGAACAGGGCGACAAGCAGGCTGACGATGTACACCTCCAGCATGGCCCAGTGGCGAAATACCTCGACCGCTTTGAGGGTCCACGCCAGCAGATGCCAGCGCTTGGCCAGGCCGGAGGCGAGGGCAAAGATCCCGAGCAGCAGCCCTGTCGGCGCCAGCACGGCGCACCAGAGCACCAGTGTTGCCACCCAGAGCTCGCTCTCGGCATACAGCATCATAATTCCCTTGATCAGGTTGGCGTCCGAGTTCACGCCCGCCAGACGAAGATAGATCAAAGGCTCAAAAAACGCGGAAGGCAGCAACAGGAATCCGGTGATGGTCAGCGCCATCAACTGGGAAGGGCGAAAGGCATAGCGCCCATACAGATGCTGATGACAGCGGGGGCAATGGGCGTGACGGCGCAGCGGCAGCAACTTGCGTTCGATCAGCAAGTCACAGGCCGGACAGACAATCACCGAGTGCGGATCCGACATACGATTCAACCTGTTGAAGGAATTGATGAAATTTACCTTAAAACGCCTGCCCTGTCTTGCCGCGCTGCACAGCCCCCTTTGAAAAGACGTGTTTTCCGCTGTGAACTGGCCGCCGCCAGCCAAGCAGGGGCTGGCGATGCATGCCGACATGCTGAGGGTATTTGCAATACTGTATATACGTACATATACTTGCAATCACTATCATCAGGAGGGCGCCGCGATGGCCGTTGAGATCAAGTATGTTGTGGTACGTGGGGGAGTGGAGAAGATGACCTTTGCCAGCAAGAAAGAGGCGGATGCCTATGACAAACTGCTGGACACCGCCGATGAGCTGATGACACTGCTGGCGGGTGCGCCGGTCGCGCTTGCACCGGAGCAGCAGGAGAGTCTGGCCTTTTATCTGGCCGAGCAGCGGGATCAGCTTCAGCAGGTATTGCGCGGTGGAAAAGGGCAGGGGAATTCCCCCAAAGAAGACAAGCAGGATACTGAACTGCCAAAGGGGAAGCCCCTGAAGAGCGTGGCTTGAGACGAAAGGGCGGGGAAGGGGATGTGAGGCAGAACCCGCTCTCTCATTCATGAAAAGTGCAACTTAAGTCATTATCACGACTATTTTCCCCGAGAACTTTCCAACCACACCGCATATTTATTGAATATGCTGATTGCTCGTCATCATGGGGTATCACAGCAAGATGCCTCAGGTCGTTGCCCCCAAGGCGCACTGCAAGCCCTGATGCCGATAACCCCATTTATCGGCATCAGGGGGGCGGCCCCGTTCAAAACATTCAACCGACATCACACACCATCATGACTCATCCAGCACTTCCACCCGCCATGCCGCTGTTCGATAGCGTGGACCACCTTGAGGCGGGCAATCCCCAGGTCAACCAGTACCTCGCCACCCTGAGTCTTGGCAAGGTCCCCGACGCGGGGATCGTGTATGAGCTGGCCGTCGACTGGCTGCTGGAGCAGCGCCACAGCGAAAACAACTACAAGACCTATCGCAGTGAGCTGACCACTTTTTTGCACTGGTGTTTTTGCGAGGTGGCCATCAGCCCCAGGGATCTCACCAGGCGCATCATGATGCGTTATCTCGACTATTGCCAGGCGCCACCGTCCGGACTGATTGCCTATCGCAACGTCGCCCAGTTCGTGCTCGACAAGGAGTGGGGGGAACGGTTGCCAAACCCCCTGTGGCGTCCGTTTCTTGGCAAGCGGGAACTGGGCCGGGAGCTGCCGTATCGACTGAGTGAGCAGGCGATGAAGACAAAACTCGCCATTTTGTCCGCCTTCTTCCAGTTTCTCATCCAGGAGGAGTACATGGATCGCAATCCGGCTCTCCTGCTGCAGCGGGTTAAACGTGCGGGCCCCCAGGAGGCTGGTGAAGACGCGCAATCCTTCACCGAACTGCAATGGTCCTATGTGATGCAAGCCGCCGAACAGCTCGCTGCCGAATGCCCGGCACAACATGAGCGCAGCCGCTTTCTCATCTGTCTGATGTATGCCTGTTATCTGCGGATTTCCGAGGTGGCGGCCAGGCCGGGTTTCAGCCCCGTCATGGGCCAGTTTCGACGTGACGCCAAAACGGGCGTCTGGGGTTATGACATTCCCCGCAGCAAAGGCGGTAAACGTCGCACCGTGGCCGTTTCTCAGGCTCTGCTCGAAGCCCTGGCTCGCTATCGTACCTTTCTTGGACTTTCGCCACTGCCGGCCCCCGGGGAGCAGACCCCGCTGTTCGTACGCCACAAGGCGGCGGCCCATGGCCGCGAACAAGGCGAACTCAATGCCAATCTGGGTATCCGCCAGCTACGGGACTTGGTAATGGCGGTATTTGAACAGGCCGCAAGCCTCGCCGAACAAGACGGTTTTGATCAGGATGCCGCTGAAATGCGAACCTTGACGCCGCACTCCATTCGCCATACCGGTATCACCCATGACATCAATCTGCACGGCCGGCCTTTATCCCACGTACAAGCCGATGCGGGACATGACAGCATCGACACCACCTCCAAGTACCTGCACACCGGCAACCGGGAACGTCACGAGAGTGCCAGCCGCAAGCCGCTGGACCACTTGCTCGACCATGACCGTACATATGATTGATAACCAGTGGTGAACAATAAAACTGCACTCATAACCAAGACGCGGGACCTAAAGACAATCCTTGATTGACCATGCCCTGGGACTCATAAATCCGACACTGCGCATAATGTATATTATGTTAAATGAAATATCTTGGTATTCTGTCACCCTCAACCGAACTGTGTATAATGGTGGCAATTGATCCTATCCCCGACCGGATGTCTTAAGTGGCTGAATTAACATCAGAACAATTAAAACCCGCTTTCTCGATTGAGCAGTTCCCCACACTTGGCGAACTCGACCCCATTCCGTTTGCCGCCCTGCAACCCAGAGCGATTTCGGGTATCAAACGGCTGGCCAGTTTTGATGGTGACTGCCCGGTCATGATCCTCAACGGTTTCCCCGGTGCAGATTACGAGAATGTCTGCCAGACCCTGATCGCCTCTTCGAATGGCAAGGATGGCGACCTGTTCGATCTCTGTTATACCGAGAATCTCAACAACCCTTTCAAGCCCATCTGGCTGCGCCTGCAACCGGGCTCGGGTTTCGAGTTCTGCGAAATGGTCGGTGAGCTGCTCAAGCTGATGAGCCACCATCTCGACGCCGAGCGGCTGGTCACCCGGATCATCCGCAAACAGAACAACGACCCCAAGATCGTGGATTTCCTCTCCGATCTGGCCGCCCATGTCGCCCAGGGCCTCGAGTTCCAGCACCCGGTGCTCATCAACCTGCTGATCCATCATGAGGATCAGCAAGCCCCTGTCGTCTACGGCCGTGACCTGAACTGGGATACCTTGTTCGGTTCCATCAACTATCAGACGGAACAAGGCTCCGTTTACGCCAACCAGCACCTTTTGGAACCTGGTCTGCTGCGGGAAGCCAACGGTGGTTACCTGATACTGCAGCTTGATGAGCTGCTGGATCAGCCTCATCTCTGGTTCAAGCTCAAGAACGCCATGCAAAAAGGCGAGCTGGACTGGAATGCCTATCAGGAAGGCAAGACGCTGACGCCGTTCTTCACCCCGGAGGCGACCCCCATCCGGTTCAAGTTGATCCTGGTCGGTGACAGGCTGGACGTGGCGGAATTCCAGATGCTGGACAGGGACATGGCGGAGCGCATCTTCCTGCGTGCCGATCTGGTCTCCGAAGTGAACATCGAGGAAGATCTCCCCGCCTTCCTGCAATATCTCGCCTGGCTGCGAGCGCGCTGGGCGCTGCTGGATTTCACCCCAGGTGCCCTCCTCGCCCTCTGTCGCCATGCCAGCCGCCTGTGTGACCACCAGGAGTGGCTATCCCTCTCCGAGGTACAGCTCGGCGCCATCATGCGCATGGCCGACAGCCTGGCCCGCGAGCTGGAAGCGATCTGCGTCACTGACGAACATATCCTGCTCGCCCTGGAAGAACAGGATTACCGCCTCAACTATCTGGTGGAGCAATCGGATCAGGGTGTCATCGACGGCCAGATCCTGCTGCAGACCGACGGTGAAGAGGTTGGCCAGATCAACGGGCTTTCCGTCATCCAGGTGGCCGGCCATCCCTATGACTTCGGGGAGCCGGTACGCCTCACCGCGACCGTCCACCTCGGGGATGGCGATGTTGCTGACATCGAGCGCAAGGCGGAGCTCGCCGGGCACATTCACGCCAAGGCCATGATGATCATCCACGGCTACCTCTCCAACAAGTTCGGCGCAGAGAACCCCTCGCCGCTCTCGGCCAACCTGGTGTTCGAGCAGTCATACCACGAGATCGATGGTGACAGCGCCTCCCTGACCGGCCTGTGTGCCCTGCTCTCCGCCCTCGCCCGCCAGCCCATCTATCAGCACTTCGCCGTGACCGGTGCGGTCGACCAGTTCGGCAATGTGCAGGCCGTGGGCGGCGTGAACGAGAAGATTGAGGGCTTCTTCCGGGTGTGCAAGATCCACGGTCTCACCGGAAAGCAAGGCATTCTGCTGCCAGGCACCAACGCCCAGCAGCTCAACCTCTCTGATGAAGTGATCGCGGCAGTAGAGGCCGGCCAGTTCCACATCCACCCGGTGGATCACGTGGAAGAGGCAATCGAGCTGCTCACCGGCTGCGTTGCTGGGGAGCCTGACATGCCGGATACCCTGTTTGGCCGCATCCAGGAGAGACTGGACGAACTCAATGGCACGGCAACCAAGAGTGGCGGCCTGCTGCGCAGCCTGCTGGACCGGCTGCTTGGCCGTTAAATGAAGTGATCGGAGTTGTTTGGCGAACATCTGTAAGCTAAATTGGCCCGGCTTTGACCCATATGAAGGATAAACAGCGTGACCCTAGATAACGACACCACTGATCCCCGCCTCTCCCTGTGCGAACAAGGCAAAGAGTCCTTTACCCGTGAAGAGCTGCTTGCCTGCAGCCGTGGCGAATTATTTGGTGAAGGTAACAGCCAGCTGCCCGCCCCCAACATGCTGATGATGGATCGCATCGTCAAGATCAACGACCATGGCGGCGAGCACGGCAAGGGTGAAATCCTGGCTGAACTCGATATCACGCCGGATCTCTGGTTCTTCGACTGCCACTTCCCCGGCGATCCCGTCATGCCTGGCTGCCTGGGCCTGGATGCCATGTGGCAACTGGTCGGCTTCTTCCTGGGCTGGAAAGGGGGTCCTGGCAAGGGACGTGCGCTGGGTGTCGGTGAAGTCAAGTTCACCGGCCAGATCCTGCCGACGGCCAAGAAGGTCACCTACAAAATCACCTTCAAGCGCGTCATCAACCGCAAACTGGTCATGGGCATTGCCGATGGCGTCGTGGAAGTGGATGGTCGCCCCATCTACAGCGCCACCGATCTGAAAGTGGGCCTGTTCAAAGACACCACCGCATTCTGATCCTGCTCCTGGGTGAGCAGAGACAACGTAAAGGGGCCACGATGGCCCCTTTCCTTTTGTAATGAGTGATGAAGTATCGGTTACTTCATGAAGAGGCCTGAGCCTCGCCCTTCCATGGCATCGCGCCAACCACCAAGCCAATGGCCCCTGGCATCCAGGCACTGGTACGGACACGCTTCTTTCTGTTTGCCGACTACGCCAGCCTGATAACCACGAGCGCGAGCTCTCTCCAGACGGTCCCGTTTCTGTCTCTTCATCATCTACGACCCTCTTCATGGAACAAAAAAAGCGACCAGTTTTTCACCGGTCGCCTTCATCTTTACCCCAGGGGGGAGGCAGGGTCAAACAAAAATTCCATGCTATTCAGGGGTTGTGACACAAGATACTGAACTGCATTAATTTTTGATGACACTTATTTATCGCTGATAGCGACGCAGCCAGGCAAAGGGCAGCGCCAGCAGAGTCAACCAGAACAGGCTGCCACCACCGCCCTCGCCACCATCCTGACCGGTCTGGTTGTTGACCGGCGCATTGCTGACCACATAGCTGGCCGGGGCATTGCCCTGATAATCCGCCACGGCCGGCGTCAGTTTGACGGCGACCACGGTGGCGTTGGCGCGTTTGTTGAGGTCGCTCTCGCTGTCATAGCGATACGCCGTCGCGGCAATGGTGCCGTCGCTGCTGATGCCGCTGGCATAAGCGATGTGATAGTACTTGCCGTTCTGGGCACACTGCTTGTTGCCGGCGTCATCCTTGCCACAGATGAGATCGTTCAGATACCAGCTGTTGGCCGGGGCGGCCGCGTTCAGCAGGAAGGCTTCCTGCATGCGGTTGGTGCCATTGACCACCGGTTGGGTCTGATGGCGGGAGTCGCGCCAGCCAACCACCATGTTGTGCTCGTTGATGGCGGCCGCTTCCGAGCCTGCCCCCGAGACCGGCTTGTCTTGAAGAGGAAGGCTGGCCGCCGTACCCGGCTTGCTCAGGTTGAACAGGAACATCTCCACCGGGCGGTTCTGACCCTTGTTGATGCGATAGCGCTGGTTGCCGATCACGTAGCCGTTGTCGTTGACGGCCACGGCCCAGCTGTGTTGCAGCTTGGCATCGTCCTTGCCAGGCTCGCCATCCGGCAGCGGGATGATCTTGGTGGTGCCCACGGTGCCGGCAGCCGTATCCAGGGTCCAGTAGCTGGCGAGGTTGCGGCCATCCAGATCACCGGTGCCCACCTCGCCGGTAGAGCTGTAGCCCACGCCGTAGAGGGTGCCGTTGTACTTGGCCACGCCCAGTGCAGAAGCGGTTTGCAGCACCTCGTCACGCTGATGGCCATAGGTGCCGGCCTGCATCAGCTTGTTGAACCCGCCCGAGCTGTTGAGCAGCCAGAAACTCGCCTGGGTATCGACCCCGGGGCAGTAGCGGAAGTCACCGTACTGGCTGTCATTGCCCGTCTCGAAACACCACTTGTAGAAATCACCGCCCACCTTGTGGCGATACTTGTCGCTGGCCGCGGTACCGGTCACCAGATACTGACCGTTGTCCAGCTTCTTGATGGAGGTGGGTACGCTCAGGCCGTGGGTGCTGGCCGCATCCTTGAGCTCGACCGGGTTGCCGTCATTGACCACGGCAAAGGCGGTGCGCAGCTTGCCATTCATCTTGTAACCGACCCGATCCTCCGGAACATCCCCGAGGGCCGTCACCAGGCCATCGACCTCGGAGCTGGTCACGTAGCCCAGGTTGCTGCGTTGATCCACCTTGTCCAGGAAGTCGCGACGCCACTGGTAGGCAAAGCCCGAGTTGTCGCTCCAGAAGGAGTTGCAGACCGAGTTGGAGAGCATGCAACCCTGCTCGAAACGGAAACGATCCACCAGGAAGTCGGCAAACCGCACGGTGGAGAAGTATTCCGCCATGTTGTTCTTGGTGTTGAGCCCGATGAGGCCGTTGGCATCGCCGCTGATCCCGCTGGCATAGCCTTTGACTTCGTCATCGACGATGGTGAAAAAGGAGCTTTGTGCCGCCTGCGCGTTGAGGCTGGCGCCGACCAGGATGGCCAGCATGGATAATTGCTTTTTCATCTACTTCCTTAGTCTTGATGTTTCAACGCTTCCAACTCCTCCCAACGGGAGAAGGCGTGTTCCAATGCGGCCTCTGCCGCATTCAATGCATCCAGTTTGGGCTGGGTCTGCTCTGCTGGCAGGGAGAAGAAACCGGGGTGGTTAATCTCGGCCTGCAGGGCATCGAGTTCCATTTCCAACTGTTCCAGCCGGGCTGGCAGATTATCCAGCTCCAGTTGCAACTTGTAAGAGAGTTTTCGTGTTTTTTTCGCAGGCTCCGCTGCCGATGCGACAGGCTCTGCCACCTTGACCGGGGCCGGCTTGGCCGTCTGTTGGGCGGCCTGCAGGGCTCGTGTGGCCATCATGTCGGCGTAGCCCCCGACATAATCGCTGATCCGTCCATCCCCTTCAAACAGCCAGCAGCCGGTCACGGTATTGTCGATGAAACGGCGATCGTGGCTGACCAGCAGCAGGGTGCCCGGATAATCGGTGAGCAGCTCTTCCAGCAATTCCAGCGTTTCGACATCCAGGTCGTTGGTTGGTTCATCCAGAATCAACAAGTTACTGGGTTTGAGGAAGAGTTTGGCCAACAGTAGACGGTTTTTCTCGCCCCCTGACAAGGCCTTGACCGGGGTGCGCGCCCGCTTGGGCTCGAACAGGAAGTCCTGCAGGTAGCCAAGGATGTGGCGGGAGCGGCCGCGAACCATCACCTCCTGCTTGCCCTCCCCCACGTTGTCCACCACCGTCTTCTCGGGATCGAGCTGCTCACGGTATTGATCGAAGTAGGCCACTTCCAGGTTGGTCCCCTGGCGCACCGAGCCACGGCTCGCCTCGAGCTGGCCCATCAGCAGCTTGATCAGGGTCGACTTGCCGCAGCCGTTGGGGCCAACCAGAGCAATCTTGTCCCCGCGCAGCACCTGCAGATCCAGTCCCTGGAACAGGGTGCGATCACCAAAGTCCAGCCCCAGCCCCTCGGTCTCGAACACCAGCTTGCCGGAGCGGTCCGCCTCGTCCAGTTGCAGCTTGGCCTTGCCCTGCAGTTCCCGGCGCTGGGTGCGCTCCATGCGCATCGCCTTGAGGGCCCGCACCCGTCCCTCGTTGCGGGTACGACGCGCCTTGATCCCCTGGCGGACCCACACCTCTTCCTGGGCCAGCTTGCGGTCGAACTCGGCGTTTTTCAGCTCCTCGACCCGCAACCACTCCTCCTTGCCTTGCAGATATTCGTCATAGTTACCGGGCCAGGAGGTGATCACGCCGCGATCGAGATCGATGATCCGGGTCGCCAGCTTGTGGATGAACTCCCGGTCGTGGGAGATGAAGACGATGGCGCCACGAAAGTCCTTGAGGAACTCTTCCAGCCAGTTGATGGCATCGATGTCCAGATGGTTGGTCGGCTCGTCCAGCAGCAACAGGTCCGGGTCACACGCCAGGGCGCGGGCCAGAGCCACCTTGCGCAGCCAGCCGCCAGACAGACTGTCGAGCGTCACATCAGGGTCGAGATCGAGCAGGGTCAGCACCTGATTGATGCGGGTTTCGTACTGCCAGCCGTTCTGATAGTCGAGCTGCTCCTGCAACTGGCTCATGGTGCGAATGTTGGCATCGGAAGGGTCGTGCGCCAGGGCGTGGGAGACATGGTGGTACTGCTTGAGCAGCTCCCCTACCCCGGCCAGCCCTTCTGCGGCGTAATCGAACACGGTGATCTCGCTCGAGGCGGGCGGATCCTGCTCGAGGCGGGTCACTTTCAAATCTTGTTGCAACACCAGACGGCCGTCGTCCAGCGGCAGTTCGCTGGCAATCACCTTCATCAGGGTGGACTTGCCCGCCCCGTTGCGACCCACCAGACAGAGGCGCTCGCCCCGCTCTATGGTGAGCTCGGCATGGTCGAGCAGCGGAAAATCACTGAACGACAGGGACGCGCCGTGCAATGTCAAAAGAGCCATGTTTGTTCCTTGTTGCTTATGAAAAAACGGGCGGCAGCGTGAATCTGCCCCCGTTTTGTCGTCAAATCCTGCTCACCCCTGTGCCAGCCAGCCTTGCAGCTCCCCCAGGGTGAAGGGCCAGCCCAGCTCCCGGCCGGCACTGTCTTGCAGCACCGGGATGCGCACCCGGTAAGCCTCGAGCCAGGCCTCCTCCTCCAGGATGTCGCAGCGGCGGGTCTGCGCGGCCATCCCGGCCTGTTCCACCAGCGTCCACGCCTGTTCGCACAGGTGACAGCCGTCGGTGTGAAACAGGGTCAGCATCAGCCTTGTGCCTCGGCGTGGGTGATGATCCAGCAGTTGTGGATATGCTGGTTGCGCTCGAAGTCCTTGGGCCGGGTCTTGTTCGTGATGTTCTGCGCCTTGAGACCGATGGCGTCAAGGCCGGCCAAGTCCATCTTGAAGTGGCGTTTGTTGTTGGAGAAGACCAGGGTGCCGTCCGCCGCGAGCAGGCGCTTGAGGTGCTGCATCAACAGCAGGTGATCCCGCTGCACGTCGAAGCTCTCGTCCATCCGCTTGGAGTTGGAGAAGGTGGGCGGATCGATGAAGATGAGGTCGTACTGCTCGTCGGCTTCCGACAACCACTTCAGGCAGTCCGCCTGCACGAACTTGTGCTCGCGGCCCACCAGCGAGTTGAGGCGCATGTTGTCCTGGGCCCAGTTGAGGTAGGTGCGCGACATGTCCACCGTGGTGGTTTCGCGGGCGCCGCCGAGCCCCGCGTGCACGGTGGCACTGCCGGTGTAGGCGAACAGGTTCAGGAAGCGCTTGCCCCGAGCCATCTGGCCCAGCATGCGGCGGGTCTGACGGTGGTCGAGGAAGAGGCCGGTGTCCAGATAGTCGTAGAGGTTGACCCAGAGGCGTGCACCGTACTCCTGCACTTCCATCCGGTGCTGCTCTTCGGAGAGCTTCTGGTACTGCTGTTTGCCTTCCTGGCGCTCGCGCACCTTCAGGATCACCTTCTCGCCGTCCATGCCGGTCACCTTGATGGCGGCCTGCACCATGTCCAGCAGACGCTGGCGGGTTTTCTGGGCGGGAATGTCCTTGGGCGCCGCGTACTCCTGTACCACCAGATAATCCTGATAGCGGTCGATGGCGGCGTTGTATTCCGGCAAGTCCGCGTCATAGAGGCGGTAGCAATCGAGGCTCTCCTTGCTCGCCCATTTCTCGAGGGTCTTCAGATTCTTGCGCAGACGGTTGGCAAAGTCCTGGGCCACCTCTTTCTGGGAAGCGACGGCATCGAGGGCGATCTGGTAGTTGCGCAGCTGGCACTCGAGGGCGCCGTTGAACAGGCGATACTGCTTGTCGGCACGCAGGCGCAGGCAGCTCAGGAGTTCGGGAGAGGCGGAGAGAATGGTGACCTTCCACCCCTGGAAGCCGCGGCGCAGGGCATCGCCAAGGGCCTGATGCACTTCCAGCAACGCCGGGAATTCACCGAGACGCTCGCCATAGGGCGGGTTGGAGATAAGCATGCCGACCTGACGGCTCTCTCCTTCCACAGCCGGCATTGGCAGCGGATTTTCCAGCTTGGTGACATCGGCCTGCTTGAAGGTAATGAGATGATCCACGCCGGCGGCCTTGGCGTTGTCACGGGCCTTCATCAGGACCCGGGTATCCGCATCGCAACCGAACAGTTTCACCTCGCAGCGCTGCATGCCGCGCTTGGCACGTACCTGGGCTTCCATCATCAGACTCTGCCACAGTTCACCATCGTGTTGCAGCCAGCGATCGAAACCGAAGCGCTCACGGCGCAGGGCCGGCGCCATGTCGGCAGCGATGAAGGCCGCTTCAATCAGCAGGGTACCGGAGCCGCACATGGGGTCCATCATGGGCTCGCCGGCCCAGCCGCTGCGGGCAATCATGGCCGCCGCCAGGTTCTCTTTGAGGGGCGCCTCGCCGGTGCCCTGGCGATAGAAGCGCTGGTGCAGCGCCGGGCCTGACAAGTCCAGCGTGATATTGGCCTTGCCTTTGCCAAGGTGCGCCATGATGCGAATGTCCGGGGACTTCTTGTCCACATCCGGGCGCACGTGACCGCGCTTGGTGAAGCGATCGACGATGGCGTCCTTGATCTTCAGGGCACCGTACTGGGTATTGCGAATGGAGGCGTTGGTACCGGTAAAGTCCACCGCGATGGTGGCGGTACCGGAGAAGTGATCTTCCCAGGGAATGGTATGGGCCCCGAGGTAGAGGTCCAGATCGTCGTTCATCTGGAACTCGGAGAGCACCAGCACGATTCGGGAGGCAAAGCGGCTCCACAGACAGGCCTTGTAGCCGATGGCCAGTTCGCCCTTGAAGTGGACGCCGGCCACGGTCTCACGGACCTGCTCTGCACCCAGATTGGTCAGCTCGACGGCCAGCAGGTTTTCCAGCCCTTTGGGGCAGGTTGCAAAAAATTCTTTCATCACGCTCACGGGGATGCCATAAAAATAGTGCCGCATTATACCTTATCGGCCCGCGCTCGGCACTCGAACCTTGGACAAAGGCGCCATATAAACGGCAAGAGGCGCGGCAAACGCTCCCCTCCCCCTTGCGGGCGACAGGATCCCGCTCTTGGCTGGCAGTTGTCTACCATCACATTCGTAAAGAATTCGAAAATCTTGCCCGGACCAGGCAGAAAATGGTCGTGACGACCAGACGAAGGAAAAAGACAAATAATGGAACAAGAGAGAGACTGAGCGCTTAAATATCAGACCAATATAGCAGGCCTATAACGGACTTATTCGTCGCCATATAACGGCCCCGTCGTCAGCCCACTTCCCGATATTGTGTCTGTGCCCGAACTCTGGCTTGCATCCGGTTATTCATCACCTTGATCACGGCAAAGCGCGGCAGCGTCTTGCTGTTGGTCAGCACCAGCTCGTCGGTCAGGTTCAGGCAAACACTCGCCTGATCGCCGGCTTCGATGACCATGAATTCCCCCCTACCGTGGGGCGTATCCATCCACACCAGGGATCCCATATCCGGAATAACATGGGCCTGCTGTTCATGAAAGAACCAGCTTTGCGGCATCAGGGGTTTATAAAAACGGCTGACGGCGATGGCATTGAGGACCAGCTGGACCTGGTGGGGCGTACTCCAGTCGAGTTCAGCGGCCTTGTCCATCAACTGGTAATAGAGGGCGGCATCATCCACGCAAAAAGGCTGGGTGGTGAAAGAACAGGGAACAAGTTGTCGACCTTTATATTCGGTGGCAAATATCATGCGATCGGACAAATCCAGCATAAGGCGATCATCCTGAGCGTCATAATGCCACTGCCAATTGTCATTGGGTTGAATACACATGGTGGTGCCCTTATCTAAGCCGTCCCTCGACTTTATTCCATGTCGAGAATTTGAGCAACGTTAAATAAGGGCAACCGGTTATTTTTTAAATATGGGTAACGATCTCTTTGACCAGACTCGGCCCTTTATAAATAAAGCCGCTGTAAATCTGGACAAGACTGGCACCCGCTGCCAGTTTTTCCCGAGCCGCCATGGCGCTGTCGATACCACCCACACCGATAATGGGCAGGGCGCCGTCGAGGGCCTTGGCCAGGTGGCGAATAACCTCGGTGCTCTTGTGCTGGAGCGGACGACCGCTAAGCCCGCCAGCCTCTGCGGCATGGGGCATGTCATATATCATCTCCCGCTCCAGAGTGGTATTGGTGGCGATGACACCGTCAATACGGTTCTTGATCAAAGAGGCGGCTACCTGATCTATTTCATCGAGTGACAGATCCGGGGCAATTTTCACGGCCAGCGGCACATACTTTTTATATTTCTCGGCCAGCTCCTGTTGGCGCTGTTTCAATGCGGCCAGCAGTTCATCCAGTGCATCGCCATATTGCAATTGACGCAGACCCGGGGTGTTTGGCGAGGAAATATTGACCGCAATATAACCGGCGTGGTCATACACCTTGTCCATGCAGAGAAGGTAATCATCCTTGCCCTGCTCGATGGGGGTGTCCTTGTTCTTGCCGATATTGATGCCGATCACCCCCTGATATTTGGCCTCTTTCACCTTGGCCACCAGGTGATCGACTCCCTTGTTGTTGAATCCCATGCGATTGATGATCCCCTCGGCCGGGATCACCCGGAAGAGACGTGGCTTGTCATTGCCGCTCTGGGGTCTGGGGGTCACGGTACCGACCTCGATGAAACCGAACCCCATGGCGCCGAAGGCATCGATGCACTCCCCGTCTTTATCCAATCCTGCGGCCAGGCCCACCGGATTGGCAAAATTAAGCCCCATGACGGTGACGGGGCGTTTTGGCAGGGTGTTGCGGAAGAAACAATCGAGCGGTGTACCGAGAAGGCGGGGCAAATATTTGATGGAGAGATCGTGAGCCTGCTCCGGATTGAGTTTGAACAGGAAATGCCTGGCGAGTGGGTACAGCATGCTTGCTCCTTAAAAAAAGCCCCGGCAACTGGCCGGGGCTTTTGGGGTTATGCCGAGGTTCGGCAATTCAACTGGAGCAGGTTCAACTCTCGCAAGGCCACCGAGAACTTGGCGAACTCGTGGGTGCTGGTAGTCTTGAAGTCGGCCAACATATGGGTCCAACGGGACAAGAGCTGCTCATGCTCCGAAATCCAGTCGGCCAGTATGGTAGCGCATTCCCCCTGCTCTTTGCACCCTTCCAGTACCACGGAAGTGAGGCTGCGTTGCTGCCAGTCCAGATCTTCGCGGAAGGAGGCCCGCGCCATCGCCTGCCAGTGGTTGCCCACCGGCTGATGGTTGATCTGCTCGAGGAACCAGTGCAGATCCAGCTTGGCACCGAGACGGTAGTAAACGTTGGCGGCGCGCAGGATGTCGGTCTTGTGCTCCGCGGCGATCTGCGCCAGATCCAGGCAGGAGAACAGGCTGCTCATGTGGGATACCTGACGGGCAATCTGCTCGGGTACCGCTTTGGCCACCAGGGCCGCGACCGCCTGCTGGTGCTCGGCCACTTCGCTCTCGTCCATCACCTCGTAGAGGTGCTCCGCCAGGGTCTCGAAGGCCGGGCGGAAGAAGGCGATGTTCTCGCCGATACTCCAGCTGCGGTTGCGGGCACGCAGGAACCAGCGGGTGGCGCGGCGTACAATGCGGCGGCTGTAGAACATCAGCTCGAGCTGGGTGTTGGCATCCACCTGGTTGTCACACCCTTCGATGTCGCGCCACAGGGTATTGAGGCCGAACACCTCGCGGGCCATGGCGAAGCAGCAGGCCACTTCGGCCACCGAGGCACCGGTCTCGTCCTTCATCCGGCTGGCGAAGTTGAGCCCCATGTCGTTGACCAGCATGTTGGCCACCCGGGTCGCGATGATTTCGCCGCGCAGCGGATGCTGGGCAAGGGCCGCACCGAACTGCTGCTGCAGCTGGGTCGGGAAGCTGGTGACCAGCATGTTGGCCAGGAAGGGCTCGTCGGTCACTTCCGGGCAGTTGAGCTGCTCTTTGAGCACCATCTTGCCGTAGGCCACCAGCACCGCCAGCTCGGGACGGGTCAGCCCCTGCCCCGCCGCCATCCGCTCGGAGAGCTCCTCGTCGGTGGGGAGGAACTCGAGGCCGCGGTCCAGCTTGCCTTCCCGCTCCAGCCCCTGGATGAAGCGCTGCTGCTCTTTGAGCTGCTCGGCGCCACGGAACGCCGTGACCGAGATGGACTGGGACTGGCGATAGGCGTTGGTGATGACCACCTGCGCCACCGCATCCGTCATCTCGTAGAGCATCTGGTTGCGCTGCTTGAGGGTCAGATCCCCGGCGGCCACCAGCTGGTTCAGCAGGATCTTGATGTTCACCTCGTTGTCGGAGCAGTCCACGCCGCCCACGTTGTCGGTGAAGTCGGTGTTGATGCGACCACCCTGGCTCGCGTACTCCACCCGGCCGAGCTGGGTGAAGCCCAGGTTGCCACCCTCGCCCACGATGCGGGCACGCAGATCGCGACCGTTGACTCGCAGCACGTCGTTGCTGCGATCCCCGACGTCGGCGTCGCTCTCGCGGGCACTCTTCACATAAGTGCCGATGCCGCCGTTCCAGAGCAGGTCCACGTTCAGACAGAGCAGGGCCTTGATCAGCTCGTTCGGCGCCATGCTGGCCTTGTCAGTGCCGAGCAGGGTCTGCATCTCGGGGCTCAGCTTGATGGACTTGGCCGAGCGCAGGAAGATGCCGCCCCCCTTGGAGATGAGCTCACGGTTGTAGTCATCCCAGCTCGAGCCCGGCAGCTCGAACAGGCGCTTGCGCTCGACGAAGCTCCTGGCCGCATCCGGGGTCGGGTCGACGAAGATGTGCATGTGGTTGAAGGCGCCCACCAGCTGGATGTGCTCGGAGAGCAGCATGCCGTTGCCGAACACGTCGCCGGCCATGTCCCCAATACCCACGCAGGTGAAGTCGGTGGTCTGGCAGTTGATGCCAATCTCACGGAAGTGGCGCTTGACCGATTCCCAGGCGCCGCGGGCGGTGATGCCCATCTTTTTGTGGTCATAGCCCACCGAGCCGCCGGAGGCAAACGCATCGCCGAGCCAGTGGCCGTATTCGAGGCTTATCTCGTTGGCGATGTCGGAGAAGGTGGCGGTGCCCTTGTCGGCCGCCACTACCAGGTAGTAGTCATCCTCGTCGTGACGCACCACGGATTTTGGCGGGATCACCTCGCCGCCGATGATGTTGTCGGTCACATCGAGCAGGCCGCGGATGAACAGACGGTAGCAGGCCTTGCCCTCCTCCTGGATGACGGCACGGGGGGCGCCTGCCGGCATCTGCTTGCAATAGAAGCCGCCCTTGGCGCCCACCGGCACAATGACGGTGTTCTTCACCTGCTGGGCTTTCACCAGACCCAGCACTTCGGTGCGGAAGTCCTCCTTGCGATCGGACCAGCGCAGGCCGCCACGGGCCACCTTGCCCCAGCGCAGGTGTACCCCTTCCACTCGCGGGGAGTAGACGAAGATCTCGAACTTCGGCAGCGGCAGCGGCATGTCGGTGATGCTGGAGGGGGCCAGCTTGAAGGAGATGTAGGGCTTGATGTTGCCCGCCTTGTCCAGCTGGTAGTAGTTGGTGCGCAGGGTGGCGTCGATCATCTCCACATAGCGGCGAATGATGCGATCGTCATCCAGGTTGGCGACCTGATCCAGCTTGGCGGCGAGCTGCTCATGCAGCTTGGCGGATGCCTTGGCATCTTGCGATGGCACCTTGGCGTCCTGCTTGCCGGCCGGATCCAGACGCTGTTCGAACAGAGTGAACAGCAGCTCTGCGATATCCGGATAACGGGTCAGGGTCTCCTCGATATAGGACTGACTGAAGGAGACGCCGGTCTGGCGCATGTATTTGGCATAGGCCCGCAGCACGGATACCTGACGACCGGTGAGGCCGGCCCCCAGCACCAGACGGTTGAAGCCGTCATCTTCCAGGGTCTTGTTCCAGATGGCGGCGAAGGCCTGCTGGAAGCGCTGCTGGCTCTGCTCCAGATCGAACGGTTGCTCGCCCCGCAGCAGCATGGAGAAATCGAGGATCCAGAACACCTCGCCGGTGGGGGTCCGTACCTGATACGGGGTCTCGCCGATGACGCGCAGTCCCATGTTTTCCAGCATGGGCAGGACGTCGGAGAGGTGGATGGGTTCGCTTCGGTGGAACAGCTTGAGGCGTACCCGGCGATCGTTCTCCTCCTCCTGGGCGCGGTAGAACAGCATGCCAAGCGGCTCGGCCTCGCTCAATCCATCCAGGGCCATGATGTCCGCGACGGCAGAGCCCGGCAGCACATCTTCCTTGTAGGCACGGGGGAAGGCGGTGCTGAAACGGCGGCGCAGCTCGTTACCGCGGGCCTCGCCATAGTGGGAAAGCAGCACGGAATCCAGGCGGTCATCCCAGCTGCGGGCCGCTTCAATCAGGTTGTTCTGTACTTCGTTCACATCCACATCCACGTTGTTGTTGTTGACCCGCACTATGTAGTGGGTCCGTGCCAGCACGCCCTCGGTGAAGTAGACGTTGAACTCCACATCGATGCTGCTGCCAAAATATTTCTGCAAAATCTGCTGGGTCTTGACCCGCAGCGCCGTGTTGTAGCGCTCCTTGGTGACATAGACCATGCAGGAGAAGAAGCGGCCGTAGACGTCGCGGCGCACGAACAGGCGCAGCATGTCCCGCTCCTGCATCTCCAGCACGCCGAGACCGGTGGCCAGCAGCTCCTCTTCACGGGCCTGGATCAGCTCGTCGCGCGGGTAGGTTTCCAGCACGTTCAGCAGCGCCTTGTAGGCATGAGAGCCCGATTCAAAGCCGGAGGCGGCCATGATGCGCTCGAGGCGGTGGCTGATGAGGGGGATCTGGGTCGCACTGGTGTTGTAGATGGAGGAGGCATACAGGCCGATGAAGCGATCCTCTCCCACCACCTTGCCGTGCTCGTCGAAGCGCTTGATGCCGATGTAATCCACATAGGCCGGACGATGCACCCGGGACTTGCTGTTGGACTTGGTGAGGATCAGCAAGTCGGAACTGAGGGCCGCGTGACGGGCGCTGGCGGGCATGGTGCCGAGGCGCTGGCCTTCGTCCTTGATGGAGTTCTTCATCAGCCCCAGGCTGGACTCGGGCTGCGGCAGGATCTCGTGATCCCCCTCCACCGCCTTGACGTCGTAGCGACGATAACCCATCAGGGTGAAGTTGTGGGCGGCCACCCATTTGAGGAAGGCGACGCAGGAGTCCACCTCGGCCTGGCTGACCGGGTTCTTGCGTTTGGGCAGCTCCTCGATGATCTCGTTCAGGCGCGTCAGCATGGGCTGCCAGTCTCCCACCGCCAGGGCCACTTCCCGCGCCACCGAGTTGAGCTCGGCAGTCAGGGCGTCCATCTCCTCTTCACCGGTCAGGTGATCGATTTCGATGAGGAAGGCGGTTTCCACCGAGGTCTGCTCTGCGGTGTTGTCCAGATCCAGGATGGCGCCAATCTTGCCGCCTTCGCCGCGGATCAGGTGCAGCGGCTGGTGCAGCATCATGTGGGCGGTGATATTGAGACGCTTGAGGGCCATGCGGATGGAGTCCACCAGGAAGGGGGAATCCTGCAGGATGATCTCGACGATGGTATGGGGAGACTGCCATCCGTGGCGGGTCAGCTCGGGGTTGTAGACCCGGATATAGGGCTCGATGCCGGTACGGTGGTTGAGGGCATTCCACAGACTGAGGGCGGCGCCATAGAGATCGCTGTCATTGCGGTCATGCAGATCAGTGCTGGCCATGTTGCCGTAGAACTTGGCAACGAAACATTCGACCAGGGAGGCACTGTTTTTCGGCAATTTCTGGTGGATCAGACTGAGAACGTTTTCGAGCAGAACGGAGGTAGGGGCGTCTTTCAATGCCATTGCTAGTTTCCTTATCGGACGACATCACAGACACGGCGACATCCACCCAGGATGCCCACCGGTACAGAGTTGCAGCGAAGTGTAATGGCTTGGATCAAGGAAGGCGAGCAAAGGTGATAACGGGATGTTAAAAACAAGGGACAGATCACGGCTTGGGTTGTGATAAATTTTGCCAAGTTGGCAAAATTCAGAAAATCCCACTGGATGCCGCGCCATTTGCCGGATAGATAGTGACTTAAAGCAGATAATTACCCGGATTGATGTTCAAGTTTTGTTAATTTATGCGTTCCAGGGAAATGAAGCGATGATCGTCCTGGGTTTTCAGTCGAAAGTAGCCGTGAACGCCGCTCTCCGACACAAAACGCCGGATTTTCTCCAATCCCAGCTCCAGGGTCAGACCCTGCTCGGTACGTACCACCAGGCGGTTCACCTGCCCCTGGTACATCAACATGATCTCGTCGCGGCCAAGGGAGAGCCGAAAAGTGTATTGCCTCATGTCACCTCCTGGTCATCCATGAAAAACGGGCAGGAAAGCCAGGCTCCCCTGCCCGCCGTCGCGGCGCTTACTGTGCCAGCGCCTTGCTCACCTTCTCGAACAGATCCCGCGCCAGCCCGTCCAGGTTGGCCAGGCGGGTCAGCTCGGCGCGAACCAGCGCCTTGCGCCCCTCATCGAGCCGCTTGAACTGGATAAGCGGGGTGATGAGGCGGGACGCCACCTGGGGATTGACCTCGTTGAGCTCGATCAAGAGATCGGTCAGGAAGCGATAGCCGCTGCCATCGGCGGCGTGGAACTGCACCTGGTTGTTCATGGCGAAGCTGCCGATGAGCGCCCGCAGCCGGTTCGGGTTGCGGATGCTGAAGGTCGGGTGCGCCATCGCCTGCTTCACGTCATGGAGCACATCCTTGGCCGGCTTGGCCCCCACCAACCGCAGCCAGTTGTCCAGTACCAGGCCATCATGGGCCCATTTGCCTTCGAAGTCGGCCAAGAGCGCGGCGCGGCACGGCAGCAGATGGCTGTTGGCCACCTGGAGCGCCGCCAGGGTGTCGGTCATGTTGTCGGCAGCCTCGTACTGCTCGCGCACCAGGGTATCGGCCTTCGCGGCATCCAGCGCCGCCAGATAACCCAGCACCACACCCTTGAGGGCCCGCTTGGCCATGTCGGCATGGACCACCTGATAAGCCGGCAGACGCAGGCTCTCGTAGCACGCCAGCAGGCGGTCGCCGAAGGCGTGGGCCAATGCGGTCTGGATCCCGTTGCGCACCTGGTGGATGGCGTCGATGTCGGCCACCTCGAACAGCTCGGCCAGGGTCGCCTCCCCCGGCAGGGCCAGGATCTCTGCCTTGAGGGCGGGATCCAGTGCAGCCTCGTCCAGAATGGCGACAAAGGCCGCCAGCAGGGTGTGGGAGAGTTCAACCCCCTGCCCGTGCTGGACCCGGGCCACCCCGTCGATCACCGCCTTGTTGATCAGCATCTGGGCGGCGTCCCAGCGGGCAAACTCGTTGCGGGCATGACGCATCAGGAAGGCCAGGGCCTCGTCGCTGTAGTCATAGTGCAGCTTGACCGGGGCGGAGAAGTCTCGCAGCAGGGAGGGTATCGGTCTGACCGGCACTCGATCGAATTCGAACGTCTGCTGTGCTTCCAGCACGTCCAGCACATTGCCGATGGCCTTGCCCTGGTATTGCAGCGGGATGACGGCACCCTGTGCATCGTAGAGCTCGATGTCGAGGGGGATATGCAGCGGCAGCTTTTGTGGCTGATCCTGGGTCGGCGGCGTGTGCTGGCTCACGTGCAGACGATAGACACCGCTTTCGGCATCGTATTCGTCGGTCACGGTGAGCTCGGGGGTGCCGGACTGGCTGTACCAGCGGCGGAAGCGAGCGAGATCCACCCCGGAGGCATCCTCCATCGCCTGCACGAAGTCGTCGCAGGTGGCAGCAGAGCCGTCGTGACGCTCGAAGTAGAGTCGCATACCCGCCTGGAAGGCGTCCTCCCCCAGCAGGGTGTGCATCATGCGGATCACTTCAGAGCCCTTCTCGTAGACGGTCAGGGTGTAGAAGTTGTTCATCTCGATCACCACATCCGGGCGGATGGGGTGGGCCATGGGGCCGGCATCTTCGGCAAACTGCGGACCGCGCACGGTGCGCACGTTGTTGATGCGGTTGACGCCGCGCGACCCCAGATCGGAGGAGAACTCCTGATCCCGGAACACCGTCAGTCCCTCTTTGAGGCTTAACTGGAACCAGTCGCGGCAGGTGACGCGGTTGCCGGTCCAGTTGTGGAAATATTCGTGGCCGATCACCCGCTCGATGCCGTGGTAGTCCGCATCGGTGGCAGTGGCCGGGTTGGCCAGCACGAACTTGGAGTTGAAGATGTTGAGCCCCTTGTTCTCCATGGCCCCCATGTTGAAGAAGTCCACCGCCACGATCATGTAGATGTCGAGGTCATACTCGAGGCCGAAACGCTGCTCGTCCCAGCGCATGGAGTTGATGAGGCTCTCCATGGCGAAACCGGCGCGGTCCAGGTTGCCCTTGTCCACGAAGATCTCGAGCGCCACCTGGCGGCCGCTTTTGGTAATGAAGTGGTTGCGTTCCACATCGAAGTCCCCCGCCACCAAGGCGAAGAGGTAGCTCGGTTTGGGGAAGGGATCCTGCCACTGCACGAAGTGGCGACCGTCGTCCAGATCGCCGCTCGCGACCTTGTTGCCGTTGGAGAGCAGATAGGGGTACTTGGCCTTGTCGGCGGTGATGCGGGTACTGTAACGGGCCAGGATGTCCGGCCTGTCCATGTAATAGGTGATACGACGAAAGCCCTCGGCCTCGCACTGGGTGCAATAGGCATCGCCGGATTTGTAGAGCCCCTCCAGCGCCGTGTTGGCGGCGGGATCGATGTCGGTGACCACGGTCAGCACGCACTCGGCCGGCAGGTTGAACAGGGTCAGGCTGCTCTCTCCCTGCTCGTATTGCTGATAGGGCACGCCATCCACAATGACGCTGACAAGGTCAAGCCCCTCGCCGTCCAGCACCAGGGGTTCGTTGTGATCGCCGCTGCGACGCAAACGGGAAATGGCGGTGACCCGGGTCAGGGGCTCTTGCAGCTGAAAATCGAGATCCAGGCTGTCACACCAATAGAGGGGAGCCTGGTAATCCTGGCGATATTTGGCCGTCATGGCCTGAGGTTGTTCAGTCATTATTGTGTGCTTCCACGCTTTGTTATTGACGTGTCAGAGGCTGTCACAAGGCTCGGACAGGGTCAAATAGTTTGCATTCAGGCAAAAGAAAGGGCGACCCGAGTCGCCCTTGTCATTTCGTTGCCAGCATCAGCTCTTCTTGCTGAGGGTGGTCAGATCCGCCGTGATGTTGGCCGCTTCCACCTGGTATTCGTCAGGTGCCTCGAAATCGGTCGGCAGTTCATCCAGGCTCTTCACCGTCGGCTTGCCAAGACGGGTCAGCCGCTCATTGGCTCGCGCCAGCGCCTTCTCGTCCTGTTTGGCCTGTTCAGCCAGCCGCTCGGCTTCGTTCAGGGAGACCGACTTCTTGTCCTTGTCCGCCTGATACTCCTTGATGTCCTGCAGCACATAGGCAAATTCCGGATCCTTGGTGATCCGTGCCTCGTGGGCCGCTTTCAGCTTGGGCAGCAGGCTGGAGAAGTCCCCCAGTCGCTCGTAGCTGGCCGAGGCAATCTTGTCCCAGGGCAAGGCGTTGAACTCGCGGCTCTCCCCCGTCTCCCCCGGCGCTACCGCAGTCGGGAAGGCGATATCGGGTGCAACTCCCTTGTTCTGGGTGCTGCCGCCATCGATACGGTAGAACTTGGCGATGGTGTACTGCACGTGACCCAGCGGCTGCTCGTAGAAGTCATAGACCTTGGCGAGGCTGCGATGCTGCTGCACCGTCCCCTTGCCGAACGAGTTTTCGCCGAGGATCAGCGCACGACCATAGTCCTGCATGGCGGCAGCGAAGATCTCGGAGGCCGAGGCGCTGTAGCGGTTGATCATCACCGACATGGGGCCACCGTAGTAGACATTGCCGTCGTCGTCGCCATTGACGGTGATGCGACCCATGTGATCACGGATCTGCACCACGGGGCCGCTGGCAAAGAAGAGACCGCTCAGGGCGGAAGCTTCCGTCAGGGCACCGCCACCGTTGCCGCGCAGATCGACGATGAGGCCGTCGATCTTCTGCTTGTTGAGGCTGGAGATCTCCTTGATCACGTCGTCGTGCAGGTTGACGTAGAAGCTCGGGATCTCGAGCACGCCGATCTTCTTGCCCTCGGCGGTGATCACCTTGGACTTGGCGGCTCTGTCTTCCAGACGCACCTTGTCACGCACCAGCTCCACCAGCTCGGTCTTGGCGGTCGCGCCCTTGCCGCGCTGGATCTCCAGCTTCACCTTGCTGCCCTTGGGCCCCTTGATGAGCTCGACCACGTCGTCAAGACGCCAGCCAATGACATCCACGATCTTACCGTCGTCCTGCCCCACACCGGTGATCTTGTCATCGGGTTTCAGGTGATTGGACTTGGCCGCCGGGCCGCCTGGCACCAGGGAGCGGATGACGGTAAAGTCATCTTCCGCCTGCAGCACGGCCCCAATCCCTTCCAGCGAGAGGTTCATCTCGGTGTTGAACCGATCGGCGCTGCGCGGAGACAGATAGCTGGTGTGCGGTTCGATGGCGCGGGCGAAGGAGTTCATGAAGAGCTGGAACACGTCCTCGCTCTCGGTCTGGGACATCCGCTTGATGGCGTTGTTGTAACGCTTGCCAAGCAGCTCCTTGATCTCGGGCCACTCCTTGCCGCTGAGCTTGAGGCTCAGGGCATCGAACTTGACCCGCTGACGCCACAGCTCGTTGAGCTCGGCTTCATCCTTGGGCCAGGGAGCCCCTTCCCGATCGAAGACGTAATTGTCTTTCTGGGTAAAATCGAAGGGAGTGTCGAGCAGTTTGAGGGCGTATTCGAACCGCTCGTACCGCCGCTGCTGACTCAGGTTGAACATCTCGTAGGCCGGAGCCAGTCGCCCTCGCTCGAGGTCGGTGTCAAAACCGGTACGATATTTCTCAAAACGGCTGATGTCAGAGGCCAGAAACAGGTTGCGGCTGTAGTCCAGATTCTCCAGATACTTGTCAAAGATCACGGAGGAAAAGGCGTCGTCCAGCTTGAACTGTTTGTAGTGGGAGCGGGTAAACAGATTGGCAATTCGCTTGCTGGCCGTAGCATGTTGGCTCTCTTGAGCCAACACAGGCAAATCACTTTCCTTGAGCACCGGCTCGATGGCCTGTGCGAGCCCGGCAAGCGCCAGGCTACAGGCAACGAGTGAAAAACGAATCACGCCATGCTTCAACATTCGTCTCCTTAGAGAACCAGATGCTCGAACTTGACCCGCAACATCATGCCGGTCTGCAATTGAACCTGTACGTCATCCTTGGTCACTTCCTTGATGGTCGCAGGCACAGGGGACTTGCCCAGCACGACGCGCACGCCCTGCTCGACTTTCAGGGTAGCGGCATCCACTTTCACCAGCGGCGCATCGGCGACCGGTGCAGCCTTGGGAGCAGGGGCGGACTTGGGCTTGTCGGAGCGGGGAGCGTCAGCCTTGCGCGGCGCGTTGCGACGCGGCTGCTTGGGCTTGTCTTCCTTCTCCTTGGTGTTGGTGCGGCGGCTGGCAAAGACACGTTCCTTGCTCTCCTTGAGCGCCTGTTTGGCATGCTCGATGTGCTCTTCGGTGAGCAGCTCGCCCGGGTTGCCGTCCAGATCGACACGGGCCTGGCCAGCCTTGAGGCCATGCAGGTAACGCCAGCTGGAGGTGTATTGACGCAGAGCAGAGCGCAGCATGGTCTTGGAGACTCTCTCGTCATCAGCAAGACGCGCGGCCAGATCCTGGAAGATGCCAATCTTGAGTGGCTTGGCCTCTCCTTCAGCGATGAAGCAGGCCGGGAATTTCTCGACCAGGTAGGCGACGATCTCTTTACTGTTCTTCAGCTTTTCAGTGTTTTCCATGTATAACCTTGGCTTTCATATAGACGCACGGGCATGCCCGAACACAACAAAGGCCCCATTATAGAGAGCTTGGGACCTTTTGCGAACCATCTAGCAATGACTTAGAGCATGCTTTCCAAAATTTGCACCGTTTCTTCGAGGCCAATCCGGTCCTGCTCGTCAAAGCGGTTAAAGATTGGACTGTCGATGTCCAGCACCCCGATGATCTCCCCGCCACGGCGCAGCGGGATCACGATTTCCGAGTTGCTGGCACCGTCGCACGCAATGTGCCCCGCGAACTGGTGCACGTCGTCCACCAGCTGGGTCTTGCCCTCGGCAACCGCAGTGCCACAGACGCCGCGCCCGACCGGGATGCGCACACAGGCCGGCTTGCCCTGGAACGGGCCGAGCACCAGGGTCTCGCCCTGCAGCAGGTAGAAACCAACCCAGTTGATGTCAGCCAGTTCCTGATTGAGCAGGGCAGACAGGTTTGCCAGGGTGGCGATCATGTCGGGTTCGCCCTCTAGCAATGCCTGGGCCTGCTGGTTGAGCGTGCGATAAAATGCTTGTTTTTCAATCATGATTAAATGAACTTCACTCTTTGATAATCAATGCAAGGTACCGTCCTGCCTGAAAATTTCAAATCAATTTTCATTTATCCCCCCTCCTGGGGCCCGATGAGAGTCCGTTCAACGTGCCGCGCCCAACGTCAGTTGATGGCGCTGGCCATTGCTCCACTCGATGGTCAAGAGCCAGTCCATCGCCTCTGCCGTACAACTTCCCACCTGGGTCACCCCTCGCCACCCCGCATCGCTGGCTTCAAACAGCACGGGGATGAGCCCCATGAACATCTCCTTGCCCTCGAGCCAGGCCTTGACCGGCGTAATGGCCGGCACACCCCCTTGAAGGCGCAGGACAAAGTCATGTTCAGGGCGGATCGGCAAGCCATCGATGCTGACCGTCAGCGGGCGATCCCCGACGATGAGGCGGCAGGGGCTGTGGGACAGATCACAAATCTGAACATTGGAGCTCTCTACATGGTCGCTTCCTGTGCCTGAAAACCAGGTTCGATAGGCCATCAGGGAGAGCAAAATGACCAGCACCATGGACAGGTGGACGATTTTGCGTGAAGTGAGTCTCTCTTTCATGAAAAAACAGCTCTGTAAGGTACGTAGAAAATGTAATTTTCGTGATCTGGCTCAAGGTAAAAACTGGCGGACATGAGACCCGCTGGAGCCAAATATATCACTGTTTGTACTGTTATTTTACCGGTCATTTCAGTATCATTCTCAATGGATTTTCATTTAACCACCTTTTGCTTTTCCTTTTATTAACAGATGTTAACGAGGGGATTTTGCAAAACCGGGGTGAAAATGGCCCAGGACACCGGGCAACACTAACAACAGCATCGGAAGCGGAATACAACGATGAGCCATACAACAAACCACCCTGAGTACAACTACACCGTTGTGCGCCAGTTCACCGTCATGACGATTGTCTGGGGTATCGTCGGCATGTCGGTGGGTGTATTGATTGCAGCCCAGTTGATCTGGCCTGCCCTCAACTTCGACACCCCCTGGCTGACGTACAGCCGTCTGCGTCCCCTGCATACCAATGCGGTCATCTTCGCATTTGGTTGCAGCGCCCTGATGGCCACCTCCTTCTACGTGGTGCAACGCACCTGTCAGGTCCGGCTGTTTGGTGGTCCCCTCGCCTCCTTCGTGTTCTGGGGCTGGCAGGCGATCATTCTGTCTGCAGCCATCTCGCTGCCGCTGGGGTACACCACCTCCAAAGAGTACGCCGAGCTGGAGTGGCCCATCGACATCGCCATCGCCGTGGTCTGGGTGAGCTATGCCATCGTCTTCTTCGGCACCTTGGTCAAGCGCACCACCTCCCACATCTATGTGGCGAACTGGTTCTTCGGTGCCTTCATCATCACGGTGGCCGTACTGCACATCGTCAACAACATGGAAGTGCCGCTCTCCGGCATGAAGTCCTACTCCATGTACTCCGGTGCCATGGATGCCATGGTGCAGTGGTGGTATGGCCACAACGCAGTGGGCTTCCTGCTGACAGCGGGCTTCCTTGGCATGATGTACTATTTCGTGCCCAAGCAGGCGGGTCGCCCCGTCTACTCCTACCGCCTCTCCATCGTGCACTTCTGGGCGCTGATCTCCCTCTATATCTGGGCCGGTCCGCACCACCTGCACTATACCGCCCTGCCTGACTGGGCCCAGTCGCTGGGCATGGTGATGTCCCTCATCCTGTTCGTGCCCTCCTGGGGCGGCATGATCAACGGCATCATGACCCTCTCGGGTGCCTGGCACAAGCTGCGTTATGACCCCATCCTGCGCTTCCTGATCGTCTCCCTGTCGTTCTACGGCATGTCGACCTTCGAAGGCCCCATGATGGCGATCAAGACCGTCAACGCCCTCTCCCACTACACCGACTGGACTATCGGTCACGTTCACTCCGGTGCCCTGGGCTGGGTTGCCATGGTGTCCATCGGTGCCGTCTACCACCTGATCCCGAACCTGTTCGGGCAGGGGCGCATGTACAGCATCAAGCTCATCAACGTCCACTTCTGGCTGGCCACCGTGGGCACCGTGCTCTATATCGTCGCCATGTGGATTTCCGGTGTGATGCAGGGTCTGATGTGGCGTGCGGTCAACGACGACGGCACCCTGACCTACAGCTTCGTGGAGGCGCTGCAAGCTTCCTATCCCTTCTACTTCGTGCGCTTCCTGGGTGGCTGCTTCTTCGTCACCGGCATGCTGCTGATGGCCTACAACGCCTATCGCACCGTCACTGCGCCCAAGGGTTCTCTGGAACCCGTCGCACAGCCAGCCTGATTTGAAGGGGTTTAAAGCATGAGCAACAACAACCGTCACGAGATTTTTGAAAAAAGCGTCCCCATGCTGGTCATTGGCATCATCTTCGCCATCAGCCTGGGGGGCCTGGTGGAAATCACCCCCCTGTTCTTCCAGAAGCAGACCAACGAGCCGGTGGAGGGCCTCAAGCCCTACACCGCCCTGCAGATGGAAGGACGCGACATCTACATCCGCGAAGGCTGCACCGTCTGCCACAGCCAGATGATCCGCCCGTTCCGCGCCGAGACCGAACGCTACGGCCACTACTCGGTTGCCGGCGAGAGCGTGTGGGAGCACCCCTTCCTATGGGGCTCCAAGCGTACCGGCCCGGATCTGGCCCGGGTCGGCGGCCGCTACTCCGATGACTGGCATCGCGCCCACCTCATCAACCCGCGCGACGTAGTGCCCGAGTCCAACATGCCGGCCTTCCCCTGGCTCGAGACCAATGTGCTGAGCGGCGAGCTGACCGGCAAGAAGCTGGCTCTGTTCCGGGATCACTTCGGCGTGCCCTATACCGATGCCGACATCGCCGGTGCCGGTGAGGCCGTCAAGGGCAAGACCGAGCTGGATGCGCTGATCGCCTATCTGCAATCACTGGGCCATGCCCTGAAATAAGGAGTCGGGATATGGATTACGGCACATTTCGCGGCCTGTACACCCTGCTGCTGATGGTCATCATGATTGGCATCATCGTCTGGGCCTACAGCAAGCGCCGCAAGGCTTCTTTCGACGAGGCCGCCAACCTGGTTTTTGCCGATGACGAGCAACCCAGTGCTGATAACAAGAACGCAGGAGCGAAGCAATAATGAGCACTCTGTTTAGCATTTTTGTGACCGTCATAAGCCTTGGCACCATTCTCGGCTGCTTCCTGCTGCTGGCCTGGTGCATGAAGGACAAGATGGGGGCCGAAGAGGGCAAACCCATGGGTCACACCTTCGACGGCATCGAGGAGATCAACAATCCCCTGCCGAAGTGGTGGTCCTATATGTTCCTCTTCTTCATCGTCACCGGGCTCATCTACCTGCTCGCCTTCCCGGGCCTTGGCAACTTCAAGGGTCTGCTGGGCTGGCAGAGCTCCAACCAGGATGTACGTTCCCTGGCCGAGTCCAAGGCAGCGGCGGCTTCCGCCAAGGCCGAAGGACGCGCGGTGGAATACGATCGGGAACTTGCCAAGGCCGACGAGATCTACGGCGCCAAGTTCCGCGAGCTGACCTATCAGGCTGACGGCAAGAGCTACAAGGAGATCACCGAGATCGCCAAGGATCCGGAAGCCCTGAAGGTGGGTCAGCGCCTGTTCCTGCAAAACTGTTCCCAGTGTCATGGCTCCGATGCCCGCGGTGGCCGCGGTTTCCCGAACCTGACCGACAGCGAATGGCAGTGGGGCGGCGCACCCGACCAGATCAAGACCACCATCATGGGCGGTCGTCAGGGGATCATGGCCGCTTGGGGCGAGATCCTGGGTCAGGACGGGGTGAAGGAGGTGGCCTCCTATGTGCTGAGCCTCTCCGGTCGCAAGGTTGATCTGGTGGAAGCCAAGAAAGGGGAAGCACGCTTTGCCATGTGCGCCGCCTGCCACGGCCCGGATGCCAAGGGCGGCATCGCCTTCGGCGCCCCCGACTTGACCAACAACATCTGGCTCTATGGCGGCTCCCGTCAGGTGGTCGAACAGACCATCACCCACGGTCGTCACGGCGTGATGCCGGCCTGGAAGGACATTCTGGGGGAAGACAAGGTACATCTGCTCGCCTCCTACGTTTACAGCTTGTCCCACAACGATCGGCAAAATCAGCAGTAACATGTGATAAGCACGTGATTAATCAGCAAAAAGCCTCGACTCTTCGAGGCTTTTTGTTATCTTGTGTTGGCTGAATTACCGCCATTTCGTTAACCATTTGTTTCGGTAGCATCATGACCCAACCCTGGTATCGCCAATTCTGGCCCTGGTTCATCATCGCCCTCCCCTGCGCCGCCGTGGTAGGCAGCATCGCCACCGCCATCATTGCCAGCAAGGATGGGGTCAACCTGGTAGCGGAGGACTACTACAAGCAGGGCAAGGAGATTAATCAGGATCTCAGCAAGTTCGATCGCGCCGAGGCGCTCGGCATCCGTATCGCCCTCAATGTCAGCGACAAGGAGCTGACGTTAAATCCACTGTCCGGGGATTTCCCCCTCGGGCAGGCACTGCACCTCTCCCTGTTTCATCCCACGTTGGCGGGCCTGGACAGCGAACATCTGCTGACGGCCGATGGCAAGGGAGTCTATCGCCTGATGCTGGACAAGCCCCTCACCGGCAAGTGGCACGTGCGGGTCGATGCCTTCAACCATGAATGGCGCCTCCAGGAGACGGCACAACTGCCGACTCAGGCAGCGATTGAGCTCGATCCCAAGGGACGTTGAATCACGAAGGCAGGGTGATCGGCACGCCGGTCAGCCACCCTTCTCCCCGACCCGGCCTGCTGGGCTGCATCAAAGAGGGATGATCACCATGACCGGCTGTTTTCACTGTGGTGAACCGGTTCCCACTGGCAGTAACTTTACTCTCGAGATCAAAGGCATCGTTCAGCCGATGTGTTGCCCTGGCTGTCAGGCCGTGGCACAGACCATTCTCGAATGCGGCCTCGCCAGTTATTACGAACACCGCACCGCTCCCGGCATCAAGGGGGAACTGGTGCCCGAAGAGCTCGCCGCCCTCACCCACTACGATCTGGCGGAGGTGCAGCAGGAGTTCGTCACCGACACCGGTACGGGTCGCGAAACTACGCGCGAGATCCAACTGACGGTGGAAGGTTTGACCTGCGCCGCCTGTGCCTGGCTCATCGAGCGGCACCTGATGACCCTGCGCGGTCTGCGTTACATCAACGTCAATACCACCACCCATCGCGCCCGCATCAAGTGGGATCCGGCCCAGCTCTCTTTGAGCGACATTCTCAAGGGCTTTGCCAGGGTCGGCTATCGCGCCTATCCCTTCCAGACTCATCAGCAGGAAGCGCTCTACGCCAAAGAGGTGCGCAGCTACATGTTCCGCATGGCGCTGGCCGGCCTTGGCTCCATGCAGGTGATGATGTGCGCCGTAGCACTCTACATGGACCTCTTCATCAGCGTGGAAGAGGAGTTCATGATCTACTTCAAGTGGATAAGCCTTCTGCTCTCCACCCCCATCATGATCTACTCGGCCCAGCCTTTTTACGTGGGGGCATGGCGCAGCCTGAAGCAGGGGCACCTCTCCATGGATGTTTCGGTGTCGCTGGCACTGATCGGCGCCTTCGTCGCCTCCATCTGGGCCACGGTCTTCAACACGGGTGAGGTCTATTACGACTCCATCACCATGTTCGTCTTTTTCCTGCTGTTGGGCCGTCTGCTGGAACTGCGAGCGAGGCGCAAGGCGTCGGAGTCGAGCTCCAACCTGGCGCGCCTGGTACCCATCATGGCAACCCGCATCGATGATGACGGCGAACACGAGGTGGCCGCCAAGACGCTGCGAGTCGGAGACAGGGTGCGGGTACTCGCGGGGGCCACCCTGCCGGCAGACGGCATCGTCACCCTGGGCCAGGCCAGCCTCAACGAATCCATGCTGACTGGCGAACAGTTGCCTCTGCTCAAACAGGCCGGAGATCCCGTCTATGCAGGCACCATCAACACCGATGCCCCCCTGGAGATCCGGGTCAGCCATTCCATTGAAGAGTCGCGCCTGGCCCAGATCATGCGCCTGCAGGATCATGCTCTGGACGACAAGCCCGCCATCGCCCAGCTGGCGGACGTGCTGTCGCGCCACTTTATCCTGGTGCTCCTGATCATTGCGGCCGGGGTCTGGACCTTCTGGCATTTTCATGAGCCCGAGCGGGCCTTCTGGGTCACCCTGGCGGTGCTGGTGGCGACCTGCCCCTGCGCCCTCTCGCTGGCCACCCCGACCGCACTGACCTCGGCCACTGCCAACCTGACCCGCAGCGGCATCCTACTGCGCCGCGGCCACGTGCTGGACATTCTGACCCGGGCCAACCGCATCGTGATGGACAAGACGGGGACCCTGACCACGGGCAACATCAGCCTGGTGAGCACCCAGCCCCTCGGCGAGCTCGACGCAGCCCGCTGCCTCGCCCTCGCCCAGGCCCTGGAGACCTATTCCGAGCATCCCATCGCCCGTGCGTTTCGAAGCAAACCACTGGCGGACGGGGTGCCGCTCGCCGCCAGCGACGTCACCCCCGTCATCGGCCACGGCGTGCAGGGAGTAATTGAGGGCAAGCATTACCGCATCGGCAGTGCACGCTGGCTCGAACTGGCGCAAGAAGAGAATGCCGCTCAAGGGCTGACCATCTATCTGGCCGATGAACACGGACTGCTGGCCCGTTTCATCCTGGCCGACACGCTGCGCCCCGATGCCGGTGCACTGATCCAGGCCTTCAAGGAGGCAGGCCTGCAAACCACCATTCTCACCGGCGACGGTTCGGACCAGGCGGACATGCT
The DNA here is from genome assembly GCF_027707725.1 of Aeromonas sp. QDB25. NCBI lineage: Bacteria > Pseudomonadati > Pseudomonadota > Gammaproteobacteria > Aeromonadales > Aeromonadaceae > Aeromonas > Aeromonas sp. QDB25. The sequence continues at coordinate 37,717 of NZ_JAPCIZ010000037.1, forward strand.
GGCCCGCGAGCTGGGGGTCGATGAGCTGGTAAAAGGGGTCACCCCGGACGGCAAGCTGGCCTATCTCAAGGCCCGGGAAGCGGCCGGGGATATCAGCATCATGGTGGGAGATGGCATCAACGACGCCCCTGTGCTGGCCGGCGCCCACGCGTCCTTTGCCATGGCGGGGGGCACGGATCTGGCCAAGAACAGTGCCGACGCCATCCTGCTGGCCGACGATCTCTCCCGTCTGCTGGCCGCCCGGGCCCTGGCCCTGCGAACTCGCAAGATCATCAAGGAGAACTTTGCCTGGTCCATCGGCTACAACCTGCTTGTGCTGCCGCTGGCTGCAAGTGGCTGGCTCCCCCCTTATCTGGCGGCTGCTGGCATGTCCCTGAGCTCCCTCATCGTGGTCACCAACTCCATGCGGCTCAACCGGTGAGCAGCCATCTGGCATCCTCCCGGGTGGCGGCACCTCTTGCCTCGCCGGGTTATCATCCCCCTTTCACCACAGGGTCCACGCCATGAACATTATCTTCGTCCTCATCCCCATCGCCATCCTGTTCGTTGTCATTGCCGGCGCCGTCTTCTTCTGGGCCATCCGCTCCGAGCAGTTCGAGGATCTCGACAGGCAGGGCTCCAACATCCTGTTTGACGAGGAGCAGCGCCCCTTGCCCCCCTCTGAACAACAAGCAGAACAGGAAAACGGGCCCCATGACCAGCAGCCTTGACCTCATGGGCGCCCTGCTGGTCGGGCTTGCCGGTGCCGGCCACTGTATCGGCATGTGTGGCGGCGTGTCCGCAGCGCTCTCCATGGCCATACCTGCCGAGAAGCAGCATTTTTGGGGCAGGCTCGGTTATCTGCTCAACTACAACCTGGGGCGCATCCTGAGCTATGTGCTGGCGGGCGCGCTGGTGGGCGGCTTGCTCGCCACCACCACGGAGATAGGCGCTGGCAAACACGCCCTGGCAGGGCTTCGCCTCATCGCCGCCCTGCTGATGATAGCGCTCGGCCTCTACTTGGCTGGCTGGTGGCATGGCGTCTTGCTGCTCGAGCGCATCGGTGCGAAGTTCTGGCCTCTCATCAAGCCGCTGGCAGGCAGGTTTCTCCCGTTTACATCAGCCAGGCAGGCCCTCCCCTTTGGCATGATATGGGGCTGGCTCCCTTGCGGCCTAGTCTACTCCATGCTGACCTGGAGCGCTGCCGCAGGCTCCGCGAGTGGCGGGGCACTCATCATGCTCTTTTTCGGCCTCGGCACCCTGCCGACCCTGTTTGCGCTAGGGGGGCTGGCAGACCGATTGCGCTACTGGCTCACCCTGCGCAGCCTGCGCCTTGGGGGCGCCTTGCTGCTTATTGCCTACGGGATCCACACCCTCTGGATCGGGATGGCGTCCTTTTGAAACCCTATCCAAAACGGATGAGATGGTGGTAAACTTGTTTGATATAAATCAATTATTCATTTGAGCCTATGATCCCGGACAAGAAACCTGGCAGACGTATTCAGAGCGGTGGCTGTGCAATTCATTGCCAGGATTGCAGCATCAGCCAGCTCTGCATCCCCTTCACCCTGAACGATAACGAGCTCGATCAGCTCGACAGCATCATCGAGCGCAAAAAGCCGTTCCAGAAGGGTGAAGAGTTGTTCAAGGCCGGCGATGAGCTCAAGTCGCTCTATGCCATACGTTCCGGGACCATCAAGTCATACACCATCACCGAACAGGGTGACGAACAGATCACCGCCTTCCACCTCGCCGGTGATCTGGTCGGTTTCGACGCCATCCACAAGCAGGCCCACCCCTCCTTCGCCCAGGCGCTGGAAACCGCCATGGTGTGCGAAATACCGTTCGATGTGCTCGACGACCTCTCTGGCAAGATGCCCAAACTGCGCCAGCAGATCATGCGGCTGATGAGCAACGAGATCATGGGCGACCAGGAGATGATACTGCTGCTCTCCAAAAAGAACGCCGAAGAGCGCCTCGCTGCCTTCCTGCACAATCTCTCGGTTCGTTTCTCCGAGCGCGGCTTCTCCGCCAAGGAGTTCCGCCTCTCCATGACCCGTGGAGACATCGGCAACTACCTCGGTCTCACCGTCGAGACCATCAGCCGCCTGCTGGGCCGTTTCCAGAAATCCGGTCTCATCAGCGTCAAAGGCAAATACATTACTGTACTGGACAACGTTGCCTTGGGCGTCATGGCCGGAGCCACTCGTCCTCCCTGCGGTTAATCCCCGTTTATTCCCTTTTTTGCCGGATCGGATCACCCTGAAATTTGATCCGGCACACCTTCCCGTCTCCCCCCTTGGACTAAGCTGTAATAGCTAAAGAGTTGCCATCATTGGCCTTTTTACCAAGGAGGAGAACATGGTCAAGTACCGAAACATTCTGGTGGTGATCAATCCCGAGGAGGAGCGCCAGATCGCGCTCGAGCGCGCGGTCAAGGTCGCCGAGCTGGATGAGGGCGCCCAGCTGACCCTGCTCCTGACGATTTACGACTTCTCTTACGAGATGACCGCCATGCTCTCGGCAGACGAGCGGGAAGAGATGCGCCATGGTGTCATCGCCCAGCGTCGGGAGTGGCTCGACGAGATCCTCACTCCCTATCGGGCCAGAGGACTGGAATGCGAAGTGAAAGTGCTCTGGCACAACCGTCCCTTCGAGTGCGTCATTCAGGAAGTGCTGGAACAGCGTCACGATCTGGTCGTCAAGGCGACTCACAAGCACTCCTTCCTGCAAACCTTCATCTTCACCCCCACCGACTGGCACCTGCTGCGCAAATGCCCCTGTCCGGTTCTGCTGGTAAAAGAAGGGCACTGGCAACGGGGGGGCAACCTGATTGCCGCCATCAACTGCTCGAGCGATGACAAGGAGCAGAAGGTGCTCAACGAGCGGATCACCCGCGAGGGGATCGCCATCGCCGAGCTGCTTGGTGCCAGTCTCTATCTGGTCAACACCTACCCGGGCACCCCGGTCAATGTCGCCATCGAACTGCCAGAGTTCGATCCCAACGCCTACAACGATGCCATTCGCAAACACCATGAAGATCTGCTGCGGGAGCATGCCGATCAGTTCGGCATCAACCACATGTGGACCAAGGTGGCGGAAGGCTTGCCGGAGGAGGTGCTGCCGGACATGGCGGACGATCTGAATGCCACCCTGATGATCATGGGATGCGTCGGCCGTACCGGCCTCTCTGCCGCCCTGCTTGGCAACACCGCCGAGCACGTGGTGGACAGGCTCAACTGCGACATTCTCATCCTCAAACCCGACGATTACAGCAGCCCTGTGGATGACAGGCGTCATCCTGCATAAGCGTTTCTTGCCCTCCCCCGGGACATGGCTATAATAAGCCGCTTATTTTTGTCCCGGGTTTGAGGCCATGCTAGAAGAGCTTAACGCCAAAGAGAAATACAGTTTCAACAAGCTGCAGAAACGCCTGCGGCGCAACGTGGGCCAGGCCATCGCCGACTTCAACATGATTGAAGAGGGTGACAAGATCATGGTCTGCCTGTCTGGCGGCAAGGACAGCTTTGCCATGCTCGACATCCTGATGAGCCTGAAGGCCAGCGCCCCCATCCATTTCGATCTGGTGGCCGTCAACCTGGATCAGAAGCAACCCGGCTTCCCCGAGCACGTGCTGCCCGAATACCTGAGCACCCTCGGCATCGACTTCAAGATCGTGGAAGAAGATACCTACTCCATCGTCAAGGAGAAGGTACCGGAGGGCAAGACCACCTGCGCGCTCTGCTCCCGCCTGCGCCGCGGCATTCTGTATCGCACCGCCCAGGAGCTGGGTTGCACCAAGATCGCCCTTGGCCATCACCGTGACGACATCCTCGAGACTCTGTTCCTCAACATGTTCTACGGTGGCAAGCTCAAATCCATGCCCCCCAAGCTGGTGAGCGACGATGGCAAGAACGTGGTGATCCGCCCCCTGGCCTACTGCAAGGAGAAAGATCTGGTGCGCTATGCCGAGGTCAAGGCCTTCCCCATCATCCCCTGCAACCTGTGCGGCTCCCAGGAGAACCTGCAGCGCCAGGCCATCAAACAGATGATGCAGGAGTGGGATCGCCGCTTCCCGGGTCGTCTCGAAACCATGTTCACCGCCATTCAGGACGTGATCCCGAGCCACCTGCTCGATCACCAGCTGTTTGACTTCAAGAGCATCAACCGCGACTCCGGCATCATCGACGGTGGCGACAAGGCATTTGATCCGCCCGAGCTGCCCAAGGCGCCGCTGCTGGACATCGACGAGATGGACATGCTGGACGTGATTGAGGTGCGCTAAGCCCCGTCACCCACAAAAAAGGAGCGCCAGGCGCTCCTTTTTTCATTCTGGCAATCTGCGGACTCGGGTCGCTACCCCTTGTGCAGCCAGGGGGTCAGACGCAGGATCTCCCCTTGCAGTTGCAGCTTGCCCTGGGCAAACCCCTTCAGCTGCGCATTGCTGAGCAGCAGTTGCCCCTGCTGCCAGGAGACGGCCTCCTGACGGGCACCCTCCACAAGGTAGGCTGTGCCTGCGGGCGCCACCATGGAGATCCGCACCCCTTCCATCTTGGGCAGGAAATACTGGCCGACCATGCCGGCCATCTTGTCGAGCAATCGCTGCATCTGCTGCTGGCGCGAGACAAGCTCGGCCAGCGGCACCTCGGGTGTGGCGGGGGCGTCGGCCATCACCTGTACCGACAGATCGCAGGCGGCATGGGCCTCGGTGAGCCCCACCACCACGATCGCCTTGTCGAGGTTGAGATCTTCGTCATAGGGCAGACGCAGTTCGCCATCCACCGTGACCTCGGCGGGCACATCCCTGTCCGGGGTCGAGACCCGGGCCGAGGTGAGCCCGCAGCGCCGACCGTTCTGTTGACTGGCCAGATAAAAGCCCAGTCTGGCGTGGCCGAACTCCCCCTTGGCGAAGGTCTTCATCTGGCTGTAGAAGGTGCCGTAGTCGAGTTCAAGGGACGGCTCAGCCTGTCCCAGCATGGGTACCAGCAGGAGCGCCGCCATCCCGTATCGCTTGTTCATATGCCATCCTTTTGCATCACGCTCCGGGCGGGTCGACACCGGCTGACCCCCTGGTATCCCGTTATGCGTTGAAATGATCCGGGCCCTGCCCGCCGTTGCCACTGGCAACCTCGGTCACTTCGACTGCCACCCCACACAGATCCCGGTAGAGAATGCCCTTGCAGTTGAAGTAGAGCGGCGCCACCCAGATAAGTCCCAGCCCCATGGGGATGAGCGCCAGGAAGAAGAGTGCCAGCATGACCCCGTGCAGCAGCACTATGCTGGGCCATCCCCGGGCAAAGAGCTTGAGGGATACCAGAATGGCCTGAGCCGGGGAAAGACCGCGCTCCAGCACCAGAGGTACGGTAAACACCAGCCCCATGCCCACCAGGGCGGAAGGGATGAAGGCCAGCATCACCGGCACGCCCAGCAGCTCGAACAGGGGGCCAAACAGGCTGGTGATGAGGCTGCCGAGCAGACTCAGGCTGCCCAGGCGCAGGAAGTGGCGGAAGAAGTCGAATACCTGGCTCGGCCGGGCGCGCACCCCCACCGACTGCTGCAACCCCAGCATGTCGAGGGAGGAGGTCATGGGTGACATGATCACCGTGACCAGCAGGCTCAGGATCAGGGCCATATCCATACCCCCCCCTTCACGGGCGACATAGGGTGTCAGCAAGGTATTGCTCAGCAGGATCCAGATTGCCATGACCCCGGCGATGGCCAGCGCCAATCCGAAACCGGTACGACGAGTCTGTTGCCACCCCTCTTTCAACACCCCTTGCAGGTCCAGACGATATCCCTGGCTGAGGGACTGTTCGAGGGTTCCACCGATCCGCATTCTATTACTCAATTGACTGTCCAACATTCACTGACGACTGATCCAAGGTGGCACATTATAGCGGTTTGAACCGGCATGCGTAGCCGTTTTTCCTGTTATCTTCCGTTCAGAAAGCCATTGATACCAAAGGCCTTGCAGCCCTTCTTGATGAAGTTCCCCTCACCCTTGGCCCCTCTGTCCAACGGGGGTAGGATAATGGCGCGCGCTGGCGGACGAGATGTCCACTGGCTCTTCTCTCTCACACAAGGAAAACGGTCATGTCCGAACTGACGCTCTATCTTGCCCCTGGTACCTGTGCCATGGCGGTGCGCATCGCTCTGGTGGAGGCCGGTGCCCCTCACCTTGTCAAGCGCCTGGATCTGGCCGCTGGTGAACAGCGCAGCCCCGACTACCTCGCCATCAATCCCAAGGGGCGAGTCCCGGCACTGGTGACGGAGCATGGCGTGCTGACCGAAACACCGGCTCTGCTGCTCTACGTGGCCCAGCGTTTTCCTAACGCCGGGCTGGCCCCATTGGATGACCCCTTCCTCCTGGCCAGGATACAGGGGGAGCCCGCAGAATTCGGAAAAAATCGTACGCTAAGGTTTTCCGGGCATCCGTAAGGGCCGAAACTTCCCGTCTTCCAGTCTGCGGCTCTGCCGCCAGACGTAATCGCC